>JAHRHW010000120.1 GCA_019100305.1 Candidatus Thiodiazotropha taylori
CGCGGATATGTGAGTTATAGCGGTCTTTCGCATAGATGAACTTTTTCTTTCTTTTTTCCCGCTCTTGTTTTGCTTTCTGCTTGGCCTCCTTCTTCTCGCTACGCTCCTCTTCAAACGCATCGAGCATTTTTCTCATCTTTTGCTGCCGCTGCTGAGGCGATTCCGTAGAGGAACCGGAGGAGGGGGCTTGCTTGATCTTCACCTCGGTGGAGGATTCGGAAACCGGGCGATCGCTGAAGTGCACCCGTCCATGCTCATCGGTCCATTTATAGACACCCGCATAGAGACTCTGTGAAAAGATGGTGCTGAGCAGCATCAGCCGCAATAGAAATTTCATTGTCAATTCCTTGATAAAGATAAAAGTCCTAAAAAGCTGATTCAACAGCTGTTCCATAAATAGACTAACAAAAAAATGGCCTGAACAATATGAAAGCCTGCTCACACCAAACCAATTGGATTAACAGGCTCATACAACAAGAGAAAGTTTTTAGTTAACGTTTGAGGGGTTGATTCGCGGCCTGAATAGAAAAGGGCGCCGAAGCGCCCTTTGTGTAGTCAATCCCATCAAGATGAGATCAGAGTCCGGACCCCCGATTACCCGTGAATTCCGGATAGGCTTCCATGCCACATTCCCCGAGGTCGACGCCTTCGTACTCCTCCTCTTCGCTCACACGGATACCCATGATCACTTTGAGGACCAGCCATACGATGAAGCTGGCGATGAATGTCCAGGCGAAGATAACGCCGAGTCCCAGGAACTGTGCACCGAATGCGGCATCGGTGTTGGAGAAAGGCACGGCAATCAAGCCCCACATGCCAACCACACCATGCACCGAGATCGCACCAACAGGATCGTCGATCTTGATCTTATCCATGGTAATGATGGAGAAGACCACCAGGATACCGCCGATGGCGCCAACAATGGTTGCCCAGAGTGGAGTCGGTGCCAAAGGTTCAGCAGTGATCGCCACCAGGCCGGCCAGTGCACCATTCAGTGCCATGGTCAGATCAGCCTTGCCGAACAGGGCGCGGGCGGTCAGCAGAGCAGCAATCACACCACCGGCAGCCGCCGCATTGGTGTTGACGAATACCGCCGCTACCGCATTGGCCTCACCGATGTCAGAGACTTTCAGTTCGGATCCACCGTTGAAGCCGAACCAGCCCAACCAGAGGATAAAGGTACCCAGAGTTGCCAGCGGCATGTTAGCGCCAGGAATGGCGTTTACCCGACCGTCAGCGGAGTATTTACCCTTACGAGCACCGAGTAGGATGACACCGGCCAGAGCGGCAGCAGCACCACACAGATGCACCACACCGGAACCAGCAAAGTCATTGAAGCCGGCCGCATCCAGGAAACCGCCACCCCACTTCCAGTAGCCCTGCAGGGGATAGATCACACCGGTCATGGCCACAGCGAAGACCAGGAATGCCCACAGCTTCATACGCTCAGCCACGGCACCGGAGACGATCGACATGGCGGTAGCCACGAAGACCACCTGGAAGAAGAAGTCTGACATACCTGAATAGTAGGTATCGCCATTGCTGGCCAGTACGTCTTCGACACTGTTATCACCGCCGAACATAAAGCTCAGATCCAGTGCAGGGATGATGCCGTTGCCGTCAGCCGGATACATGATGTTGTAGCCCATCAGCATGTACATGATACAGGCGATGGCAAACAGGGCGACGTTTTTGGTAAGGATTTCAGCAGTATTCTTAGCTCGGACCAGACCGGCCTCAAGCATGGCGAAACCTGCTGCCATCCACATTACGAGTGCACCTGACACCAGAAAATAGAAGGTGTCCAGTGCGTAGCTTAAATGTGTAATCGCTTCCACGATACTCTCCAGAAAGTAGTTACAAATCGGTTACAGTGCTTCAGAACCGGTTTCACCAGTACGCACACGGACCACCTGTTCCAGCGCGGTGACAAAGATCTTGCCGTCACCAATCTTGCCGGTCTTGGAGGCATTGGTTATGGCTTCGACAACCTGGTCGACAATGCTGTCATCCACCGCGATCTCAACTTTGATCTTGGGCAGAAAATCGACCACGTACTCGGCGCCACGGTAAAGTTCGGTATGACCCTTCTGCCGTCCGAATCCTTTCACCTCAGTGACGGTTATACCGGCCACACCGACGTCAGAGAGCGCTTCTCTGACATCATCAAGCTTGAATGGCTTGATGATTGCGGAAATCATTTTCATGCTGTTACTCCTCAGTTATCGGGTCCGCCCGAAGGCGAACGTATGATTAGTCACGAAAAAAGGTCGCTTAGAACTCTTTTGAGTAAGAGACGAAGAAACGCATATCGGAGTCTTCACCCGGGGCGTCGGTATCGTCCAGGTCGGTGTCAGAGAGACTGAAGGTCACATCACCGAAGTCACCCGCTGACTTGCTCACGTCGATCTGATAGTGGGTGTAGTCATCCGCATCGGCATCATCATCCCCATCAGGTTCGACAAAACCAACGGTCAGGCCAATAGAGAAGTCTTCGGGAAGATCGAAGCTACCGCCGATATAGAAGTAGAGATCCTCTTCAACAGCCTCAACGGCATCTTCAGCAGAAATCACATAGGCAACACCGGCTGAGAGGAAATTCCATCCCACGTTGGCATTGACTTCAGCAAAGTCAGACTCCGAATCACTTGAGTAGGAGTAGTAGATCAGACCGGCATCATAGCTGACGCCAGCGATTTCACCGCCATATCCGCCATAGAAATCCAACTCGTAATCATCCCAAGCCTCAGAGATCCAGGTACCGGCATAGAGGCCGCTATCGTGAGAATAATCAACACCACCGGAGAAAGCGGTACTGTTGGCTGACTGGGTCAGACCACGCCAGACGTAGTTACTGGTGACACCGATATTGGCACTGATTTCAGCGGCGGCGACAGATGACAGCCCCAGCATAGCAACACCACAGGCCAGAGCGATTTTATTCATTTTCATGGTTTTCAATTCCTCTACTAAACGATCATGACAATTTTGAAATATTGGGTTCAGCTATTTCATGTGATAAGCCGAATGTGACAATTACTTATCAGACTTCGTGCCAACCACTGCAACTCACTGTTTTACAGAATTATTTTCAGAATTATCGCTTTTTTGTTACCGCCAGATAAATAAGCCATGCCTTATTTGGATCCACAAAAAGCGGGCATGCACTGCTCTGGTGCACCAAAGCGGTGCAAATAATTCAAACTGGGAGCGGGTTCACAATAGCGTCTCGTCAGAGCGACACAGATTAAAACCGTTGTAATAAAGCGACACTAAATCCGATCCAGAGGCCCTCTGGACAAGCGGATCAACACTGGCTATTGTCTGCTGCATGATAGATTCAAAACTGATTGACGATCTGGCCCAACGGCTCTCAAACACACTTCCAGCAGGCATTCAAAGCATGCAGGGGGATGTGATGAAAAACCTGCGTGCCGGCCTGGAGTCCGGACTGGCTCGGCTCGATCTGGTCAGCCGGGAGGAGTTCGAGGTTCAGGCCGCTGTCTTATCCCGCACACGGGAGAAGCTGAAACGCCTGGAGGAACAGGTCAAAGCGTTGGAAGAACAACAGCGCTGAATTGCCCGGTTCCGTCACCCTGCCAGAGCGGCAGGGAACGGCGGAAACGATTTACGCACCATTTTTGTAACGTCGATAAAGGAACCGTCGACCCGCTACACCATGCAAGGAAGCCATGTCTCTCGCGATCCTCTATTCCCGTGCCCAGGAGGGCATCAACTCACCCCTGGTGACAGTCGAGGTCCATCTCGCCAACGGTCTCCCTGCACTCTCCATCGTCGGCCTGCCGGAGATGGCGGTGCGAGAGAGCAAGGACCGGGTCAGGGGCGCCCTGATCAACAGTCAGTTCGAATTTCCGGCCCGCCGTATCACCATCAATCTGGCGCCGGCCGATTTGCCGAAAGAGGGGGGACGTTTCGACCTGCCGATCGCCCTGGGCATTCTCGCCGCCTCCGGGCAGATCCCGAAGCAGGCCCTGGATCAATACGAGTTTGCCGGCGAGTTGGCCCTGTCGGGGCAATTGCGTCGGGTACATGGCATGCTGCCCGCCGCACTGGCTGCCCGGGATGCGAAGCGGGCGCTGATCCTTGCTGAAGAGAATGCGGCGGAAGCCGCTCTGGTCGAGGGACTGACCTGCCATCCCGCCACTCATCTGTTACAGGTCTGCGCTCACCTCAAAGGCCTGGAGACTCTACCGACTCAACAAAAGGCCCTCGTCGAGTCGACACTGGAGCAGCCTGATATGGCCGATGTCATCGGTCAACAACAGGCAAAACGCGCACTTGAGATCTCAGCCGCCGGTGCGCACTCCTTACTCTACATAGGACCACCCGGAACCGGAAAGTCGATGCTGGCCGCCAGACTGCCCGGGATCCTGCCACCGATGACTGAGCAAGAGGCCCTGGAGAGCGCTGCGATACGCTCACTTGCCCAGCAACAGCCGTTTGATGCGAGCGGCTGGAACCGACGACCATTCCGTGCCCCGCACCATACCGCCTCTGCGGTGGCACTGGTCGGCGGTGGCAGCCATCCAAAACCGGGCGAGATCTCCCTGGCCCACCACGGAGTGCTGTTTCTCGATGAGCTACCCGAGTATGACCGGCACGTACTGGAGGTGTTGCGTGAACCGATGGAGAACGGCTCGATCACCATCTCCCGGGCCAATCGACAGGCGGACTACCCGGCCCGCTTCCAGCTGCTCGCCGCCATGAACCCCTGCCCCTGCGGCCACCTGGGAGACGGCAGCAACCGCTGCCACTGCACGCTCGAACAGATCAACCGCTACCGCAACCGCATCTCCGGCCCGCTACTCGACCGCATCGATATGCATGTGGAAGTCCCCAGACAACCGATCCCGATCGGCGGCACACAGAGCAACAGCCGGGAGGAGGGGAGTGAGCAGATCCAGGCGCGGATCCTGGCCGCCAGGAGGTGCCAGTATGAAAGACAGGGAAAGACCAATCAGGCCCTCGCCGGGAGTGACATCGAGACCCATATCCGCATCGACAAGCCGGGGCAGAAGCTGCTGCAGAAGGCGGTCGACCAATTGGGGCTGTCGATGCGCGCTTATCACCGCATCATCAAGGTGGCCCGCACCATTGCCGATCTCGAAACCAGCTCAGGGGTTCAAACCCAACATCTGAGTGAGGCTATCGGCTATCGGCGACTCGACCGCCGGCAGCAATACTGAGCCGCCACTTAGAAAGAGCCTTTCAACCCCTGCAGCTTGGCTCGGAAGGACTCCACCACCTGGCGGTTGTCGTCAGAGTTGAATACTACGGTCGGCACCAGCACCACCACCAGTTCCGTTCGTTTGCTGAAAGTCGACTCCTGTCCGAACAGCCAGCCAATCAAAGGCAGTTTGCTTAAGAACGGCAGACCAGAGGTGCCTTCGTTATCCCGGTCGGTGATCAGTCCCCCGAGCACAAGAACTTCTCCATTCTTTACCGCAACGGTACTGGTGATCTTCCTTGTAGAGATGGTTGGCGACCCCGAAGTACTGGATGCCACCACATCAGAGACATCACTCACCTCCTGAGTTACATCCAGAGTTACCAGCCCACCTGGATTGACCCTTGGTGTCACTTCCAGCATCACACCGGTTTCACGATAGCTGATGCTGTTGATAATGGGTGAATCGGAATCGGTCGTGGACTGTCGCTGCTGATCGACAATAGGCACTTCATCACCCACCTGTATCGAGGCGGTCTCATTATCAAGCACCATCACAGAGGGGGAAGAGAGCACCCTGATCAGGGAGTCTTCGGCCAGGGCATTGAAGACCGCCCTCACATCCGATGCTGAACGCAGAACAGAAAAGTTGAAGCCGGGTAGTGTATTGCCCAATACAGCGGACGTGGTACTGCTTAGCACACCTTCACCAATATAGTTGGATCCAACATCCGAGTTGAAAGCCCACTGCAGTCCATATTTGAACTCATCCTGCAGGGCCACTTCTATAATGGTTGCCTCGACCATCACTTGAAGCTGGCGTACATCCAGTTTCTCCAGGGCCTCCAGCATGTTGGCGTATTGGGAAGGGGTTGCCGTGATCACCAGGGAGTTGTGTTTATCATCGGCGACAACCCGGATCTCGCTCTTGGCCTCACTACCCCCGGCGCCAAAAAAAGTCATACGAGCCACGGAGGTTGTGGATAGGCTCTTGGACTCACTGTCGGTGGAACTGCTGAGGGTTTTCTTCGTTTTGCCTGGGGCCACCTCGGCGGATTTGCTCTTTTTCTGAGTTGCCCCTGATGAGGAGAAGAGCTGCTGAAGCATATCCGCCAGATCCCCCGCATCCCCATTCTGAACCCGATAGACGTAGAGCTTCTGCCCGGTGCCCGACTCCTGGCTGTCGACCCGGTCGAGCCGGGGTATCCACTCCGCCACCCGGTCCAGGTAGCGTTTCTGCGGGGTGACTACCAGAATCCCGCCGGCCTCATCCACAGGCACGACCCGAAACATCCCCTCCAGGGGATTGCTGTCCATGCTGCCGACAATCGCCTGCAGCTCTTTGGTCACGGTGGAGACTTTGGCGTATTTGAGGGGAAAAAACCCGACCGACAGCCCTTCCATCCAATCAACGTCGAACAATTGAATGGTCTCCAGCATGCTGGCCAATTCACCACTGGTGCCGCCAAGCACCAGCAGGTTGCGGGTGGCATCGACCCGGATCACACTGTTGGCTGGCGCCAGGGGCTGGAGAATCTGGGCCATCTCCCGTACACCAATATATCTCAACGGCACCACCTGCAGGGCGTAACCCGCCGGTATCGGTGCGCTGCCATCCGCCAGCCTGGGTACCTGCTGACCCTGGATCGCCTTGCTCAGAGGCAGGATCCGGTAGATTCCGTCCACCAGCACCATCGCCGCACCGTTCATGTGCAGCAGGGTTTCCAGGGTAGGCAGTAGATCCGTTTTACGCAGGGATTTGCCGGTCTGGATGGTGACTGCGCCCTTCACCGCCGGATCGAGAATGTAGTTTTCGTTGAGTAACTCACCGAGCACCGTCTGCACCACTTCCCGCAGGTCCGCCTTTTCAAAATTCAGGGTGATATCACCGCTCGCCGACTCACTGGCACCCCTGCGGGCGCCAGTCTGTCCCTGTTTGACAAATTTGCCGGTGCCGTAAAAGAGCTCCGGTTTGTCTGTTTTGGTTTTCGCCTCTGAGGCCTCCTCCCGGCCTAAAACCTCAACCCCCCTATCCACCTCTTCGCTTGTCCGGCCTGGTATCAGATGGCCTGGAGGAACCTCGCTTTTACCGCTGCTCTGGCCTTCACTTTCGTTTCGACTGTTTAGGTTGGCGCAACCGGTGACGAAGACCAGCAGGAGGAGGGGGAGGAGGGTGTTAATTGACATCAGATATAGTTTGTCTGCAATGGATAACTCTAGGAAACTCTTTGCCAGGATTATTAACCCGGCAGGCAATCAGGCATTCTAGCCTGATTAGGCACGCCGGTCACTTGAGAGTGAAATCCAGCCCGGGAGTTCCGCCCGCAGCGAAATGCATGCAGGGTCGCTGAGGCACCCTGCACCTAACTTGGTTTTTACATATCAAACAGCAAAGACCCAGAACTCTTAACGGCAAAGCCCCTGTTCCACTTCGTTACGCATCTCCCTGCCCTGCAACTTCTCGATCAGTTCCAGGGCAAAATCCATGGCGGTTCCAGGCCCCCTCGAGGTGATCACCTTATCGTCACTGATCACCGCATCGGGTTTCACATCAACCTGCGGCAGGTCCATACCATCGAGCACACCGGGATAGCTGGTTGCCTGACGCCCATCCAGCAGACCGGCGCCAGCCAATACCTTCGGTGCGGCACAGATCGCAGCGGTATATTTACCCTGCTGATGCAGCTGCTTGAGGATCGCATGAATCCTCGGATCCGCGTCGAGATAGTCGGCCCCGGGCAAGCCGCCAGGCAGTACCACCATATCAAATTCATCCGCGTTGACATCATCAAGGGTGGTATCGGGTAGCAGTGTCACGCCACGTGACGCCTTGACCGGATTTTCATCGAGCCCGGCGGTGACCACCGTCACACCGGCCCGGGTCAGCAGGTCGGTGATGGTGACAGCCTCCAGCTCTTCACACCCTTGCGCTAGGGGGACGAGGACGCGTGCCATTGTACTCTCCTATCTTTGATGATTTGCGAAACCGGGACCAGTTCGATCCCCTGCTGTTTAAGTTTAGGCAACTCTTCCTGCAATACATCCAGTGTCGCCCGGTAGGGGTGGCCGATACCGATCGCTTCACCCCGCTCCCGGGCGATCGCCACCAGTTTCTGCAACTGCTCTCTGATCAGCGGCTGTTCCGGTACATTGTCGAGAAACACATCCCGACGTCCGCTGCTGATCAGATGGCGTTGCGCCACCCGTTCGGCCACGGTCAGTTCGGTGGTCCGGCTATCGATAAAATAGAGCCCCTGACGACGTAGCTCCGACATGATCCAGCGCATTGCCGTGGGATCCCGGGTGAGCAGGCTCCCCATATGGTTGTTGACTCCGGCAACATAGGGCACCGAGGCGAGATTACGCTTCAAGGTCGCGACAAAATGGGATTTGGGCATCGCCAGGGTCAGTGCCCCATTGCCCAGAGGATTGCCCAGATCGGACTCCATGGGCAGATGCAGCATCACCTCTTTGTCGAGTTCATGAGCGCGAACTGCCAACTGCCAGGTAAACGGTGTCTGTGGTAAAAAGGCGTACGTTACCGGGCCGGGCAGATTGATTGCCCGCTCACCGGCGGCTTTCTGATTACCCAGGTCATCGATGATCAGGCCGATCCTGACCGGGCGCTTCAGTTGAGGATTCTGCTGAACGTCAGCCTCGAGGGCAGGGGAGAAGGCGATAACTGTCCATAGTCCGATCAGAAGCAGTCTGCTCATCGGGTGGTTACTATGGGCCTGCCGTTGCCGGCGTGACAGGCCCTGAATTGGAGGCTATGAAAGCCTCTGTTAAGACGCATTCGAATCGGATAGTGCACAAGCTATCGGTTATTTAACCCGCCCCTTTTCTGGCATTCAGGATAGCGAGACCCTTCAGCAGATTCAGCGCCTCACCCAGTTGATAATCTTTAGCGGCCACTGACTCGTCCCCTTTATCCGAATCGGATGACTGGTTTTCCTCACTCTCCTTGTTGCCATTCTCCAGGTGCCCGGTCAGATTAGACTCCTTGATCGGTCCAACCTGATCTTTCTCCACCTTGGAGAGGGTAAAATCTTCCAACTCGATATCCGGCATGATCCCTTCCGCCTGAATCGACCGACCGGATGGCGTGTAGTAGCGGGCGGTGGTCAGCTTCACCGCAGCGGTATCGGTGATTGGAATGATGGTCTGGACAGAACCCTTACCGAAGGTCTGGCTGCCCATGATGACAGCGCGCCCATGATCCTGCAGCGCACCCGCCACGATCTCCGATGCTGAGGCAGAGCCTTCATTCACCAACACCACGATCGGCGCTCCCTCGAGCACATCATCCGGTGCCGCTTCGAAACGCAGCTGGGAGTCACTCTCACGACCTTTGGTATAGACAATCAGGCCATCTTCGAGAAAGGCGTCACTGACCGAGACAGCGGCATTCAACACGCCGCCCGGATTATTGCGCAGATCCAGCACCATACCCTGCAGATCACCCTCGGACTCACCTTTCAACTTACGCAGCACTTTCAGCATGTCTCTGGCGGTATGGGTCTGAAATTGGGAGATGCGTAAATAGGCAAAACGATCATCCAGCAACCGGCTCTTGACGCTGGCAACCCGAATCACATCCCGCACCACGGTGATTTTGATCGGTTTCTCTTCGCCTTCGCGGATGATGGTCAGCTCCAGCGGGGTGCCCGGTTTACCACGCATCAGGGCAACCGCCTCATTCAGGCTCATACCCTTAACCGGTGTCTCATCGAGGCGCACAATCAGATCGCCGCTGCGTACACCGGCCCTGGCCGCCGGCGTATCATCGATCGGCGCGATCACTTTGACAAAGCCGTCTTCCATACCCACCTCGATGCCAAGGCCACCAAACTCACCTTTGGTGCCGACCTGCAGGTCCTTATAGTCTTCCGCATCCAGATAGTTGGAGTGGGGATCGAGCCCGGAAACCATGCCGCGGATGGCATTTTCCAGCAACACCTCATCCTCCACAGGCTCCACATAGTTGGCTTTGATCCGTCCGAAAATATCCGCAAAAGTTCTCAGCTGCTGCAGCGGCAGATTGTTCTTGGACTCCCCATCCTCTTCTGCAGGCAGTGCCAAAGGTATCAGCATTACAGCCATCACTATCAGGCTGAAACCCAGTCGGTTATTCCGCATAACGGCTTTCATCATCTGCTTTTCCTACATTTGTGCCGCTACTTCAGTAGCAAGCTCATTATTTGATGCGGCCGGGGCATCTCAACAGGGTCTGCCGATGCTCAACCCGCCGCTTGAAACACACGCTGACCGGTCTCCATCCAAGATCCTCAGCGTCGTGCCAATCTGTCGCTCTGTGTGTTGTGAGTAACTGGATAAAAAGATAGTTCCTTCACAGCCTTCCCCGCAATCACCCGACCCCGTATCCGACGACACCACTGGGTTGGATTTTTCGGCTTTCCGTTATGC
>JAHRHW010000121.1 GCA_019100305.1 Candidatus Thiodiazotropha taylori
CTTGCCTCTGGTTGTATTTCTACCACCAATCTATGCAGAAGAGTTCGGCCTTGGGCTTACCGCAGTTGGTCTACTGCTTATGATGTCCCGCTTCTGGGATCTTTTTTCAGATCCGATCGCCGGATATCTCGGTGACAGAATTCTTAACAAGCCGGGACGCAGACGCTTGATGATCTACAGCGGCGCCCCATTGCTGCTGGTTTCATGCTACATGCTGTTCATTCCCAATTCCACACCTGGCGGGCTCTATTTGCTGGTTTGGTCAGCTCTACTTTATACCGGTTGGTCGTGGGTGGTCATACCCTATAACGCATGGGGCGCAGAACTCTCAACCGATTACTACCGAAGATCACAAATCACATCCATACGGGAAATCTATGTTCTTGCAGGAACAATTACGGTCGTATCCTTACCTTTTCTACTCAACACCTTGAAGGACAGCGAGATACTTGCCTTGATCGGTCTGGTTTTCATTACCTTGTTCATACTCTCCATGCCAGGTCTCATGTTGGTGCCAGACTTGACATCAACAATGAGAAGAACCGGATTCTTGGAAGGTTACAATCTCCTTGCTAACAATCAACCACTAAAAAAACTACTGATTGCCTACCTCTTGAACGGAATTGCCAATGCGATACCGGCTTCACTCTTCTTACTCTATGTCGAGCATGTCCTTCAGGTGGATGAAAGCCGTTGGTTGTTGCTTGGTATCTACTTCGCATCCGGCGTACTAGGACTATTGATTTGGATACCACTCGCCAAGCGGGTGCAGAAACATATCGCCTGGTCTGTTGCCATGCTTTTCTCCTGTTCAGTTTTCATATGGGTACCCTGGCTGACACCCGGCGACTTCTATCTTTTTGCATTGATCTGCCTGTTAACCGGACTCAGTTTGGGCATTGACATGTCAATACCAGCCGCGATACAGGCCGATGTGATCGATATCGACCGGGCTGGTGGAGGCGGTGAACGGGCAGGTCTTTTTTTCGGTTTGTGGGGAATGGCAACCAAACTCTCTTTGGCTTTGGCCATTGGCCTCGTCTATCCATTGGTTCAACTGAGCGGTTTTGATCCAGCACTACCCTCAACAACCGGCATAACAGTCTTGGCCTTGGCCTATGGACTTCTACCGATACCATTCAAAGTTTTTGCCGCTTGGTTGGTTTGGCATTTTCCTTTGGACAGCCGTCAACTCTCGATCATACAAAGGAGCGAAACAGGTAATGAAACTGAAAAACGCCTGGCTGGCAGGCCTTATGTTACTGATAACCCTGGGTTGTTCAAACATGAAACCGGTTGACTACGCCAATACAGTCCCTGAATTCGATCTATTTGAGTTTTTCGAGGGTGAGCAGCAGGCCTGGGGAGTTTTCATCGATCGTTTCGGTAAGCTTCGTAAACGATTCCAAGTCACTATTGTCGGTACGATAGAAAATGACCAGTTAAAACTTGAGGAGTCATTTAATTATGACGATGAAACCACTGAGCAGCGTACCTGGTTGATAACACGTATCGACAAACACCAGTATACCGGCAGCGCCAATGACATCATTGGTACAGCTCATGGTGAAACTTATGGCAGCGCACTCCAGTGGCAGTACCAGATGGACTTGACAATCGGTGGCAGTGATTGGCGTGTACACTTCAATGACTGGATGTTTCTGCTCGACCAAAACACGATGATGAACAAAGCTGTAGTAACTAAATTTGGTTTCAAACTTGGTGAAGTCATTCTCTTTTTTAGAAAGGAGTAGATCATGAAGCAACGTAATAAATTAAAGTCAGTCACACTAGGTACTCTGTTGATATCGATATTGAGCATCGCTGGTGTTGCCAATGCAAATCAAGGCATCCAGATCAAAGATATCTATTTTCCACAGAGCCACACTTTTGAGAGTCACCAACTCGAACTCTCAGGAGCCGGAATATTGACCTGGGGAATCTTGGTCGATCTGTACGCCGCCGCTCTCTACACGTCTCAACAGGAGAAACGAGAGGATCAAAGACTGGTGATTCACTACCTGATTCCAATTAAAGCAAGCAAGATCAAACAGGTGGCAGAATCATTCATCCGCAAGCAGCAAGGGCCTGAGAAACTTGAGCGTATGCGTCCTGCCCTGGATCAGCTTCACAATGCGATGCAGGATGTAAAACCGGGTGACCGATACGCTTTGACCTTGAAGGATGACGATCGACTGATATTAGAGTTTAATGATTCAGAAGTCATCACACTCAGTGACCCCCTGCTCGCTGAGGCCTATTTGAACATCTGGCTGGGTAAGAATCCTATTGATAAATCCTTAAAAATGAGCTTGTTAGGTCAAATTTGATTCATTTAGCCCGAATTATTCGGTTATGTCGGAATCCACTATGAGCGGACAGGGATTCCGGCATGATTCGCAACAGAAATTCAACTTGACCCAGGTTCTGTCAGCCGAAATCAACCACCCTGTTACCCTCTACTGGTAACACTTGACGCCAGCACCGTTGGTTTGCCAGTAGTCAGATGGTGCAGAGAACAACCCGATCATCCGTGCAAGAACATTAACCTGATATTGATTTTGGGCAAATTATTCCCCTCTATCTTGTGCCACCCCTTCTATGAACCCAATGGTTGTCGTAGAATCAGATGTAAAGAGCGCTGTGTCATACCGATACAGGCTTGAAAACCTGAAAGCACAAGACTGTTGGAATAGAACGACATGAAGCATTTACCAATCAGTTTGCAACTGCTCAAGCAAGCTATAGATACTGCGAATGATGGCTTGGTGATCGCTGAGCGCGAGGGAGATGATACCATTCTTCTCTATGTAAACGAGGCATTTGAAAGACTCACCGGATATGCAGAAGAGGAGATTCTCTACCAGGATTGCCGCTTCCTTCAGGGTGACGACCGAGACCAACAGGCTCGTCAGTTGATTCGCGAGGCCATAGAGACCAATCAACCTTCACGAACAAGATTGCGGAATTACCGCAAGGATGGGTCACTTTTTTGGAATGAACTGAGCATCACTCCGATCATCAATGAAGAAGACGGTCTGACCTACTATATCGGTGTACAAAAGGATGTTACCCGGGAGGTTGAAATAGAGCTTAAGCTTGAGGAAGCCCAACAAGAGATTCAGAGATTGAAGAATCAACTCTCAAAACAGCAGTGAAACAAAAAACTGTTGACCACTCTGCTTCATCATTCCAACGTATTGTGACCACGGGTTGATATACAAGTATGTCTCTTCTTGGGAATAGCGGACGCCAGGTTGAAATCAACTCCTGAGACACTCTATTTTCACGTAAACAACATTATCAGGTTCTCCCAACTCTATCCACCAATCGAACAACACTCTCCTCAACCGGCAGGTATCGCGTGAATACACATTTTGGCCTGATAGTGATTGGCGATGAAATTCTGTATGGTGACCGAGAGGATCGTCACCAAGCCCATTTTCGTTCATTACTTAAAGAACATGGCAGATTGCTCCACAGATGTTGGTTCATTCCTGATCAGCGGGAGAGCCTGGTCAAGCATTTTCGATTCTCAATAGCTGATCAGTTACCGGTCTTCGTCTGTGGTGGCATCGGCGCCACCCCTGATGACTTAACCCGCAGCTGCGCTGCTGAGGCATTCGAGACCCCGCTTCAGCGACACTCCGAAGCGAAACTGTTGATCGAATCTCAGTTTGGCGAAGCAGCCTACCCGACCCGTATCAAGATGGCTGATCTGCCTAAGGGATGTGAACTGATCCCCAATCCGCACAATCAGATTCCTGGATTCTCACTCAGTCATCACCATTTTCTCCCGGGTTTTCCCGAAATGGCGTGGCCCATGGCAGAGTGGGTGTTAAGGCAAAAATACCCGCAACAGGAGAACCGTTTTAAGCAAAGATCACTGTTGGTACTGAATACCCCGGAAAGCGCTTTAGTCCCATTGATGGAGAGCATCAACCATCAATATCAGGATCTCAAAATGTACAGCCTGCCACGATTTGGAACCCAAGGCAGCATAGAACTCGGCTTGCGCGGCGATGGGGATATCGATGGTGCTTTTGAAAAATTACAACAGCAGCTGACTAAACATAAAATAGAATTTCAATTATCCGGTTGACAGACTATCCGCTTGCCATTGCTTGTAGAATCTTTTCATACATGAACCGACCGTGACCTTTGGCTTTCACACTTCTGTAGATTGCTGCAACATCTCCCTGAGGATCGATGATAAAACTGTCTCTTTTTGCAACTTTGAATGGCCCCAGCCTGAAGAGTGACCCATAGGCCAGTACAACCCTACCCTCCCGGTCCGACAAAATTGGAAATTTCAATTGGTGTTTTTCGGCAAACTTTAGATGACTTCGATGGCTGTCCGTGCTGATACCGAGCAGTTCTACCCCCAGTGCCTGTAGGCGGTCATACTCGAAATTGAAACCACATACTTCAGCGGTACACCCAGGTGTATTATCCTTGGGATAAAAAAACAGAACCACCCATCTACCCAGAAAATCGCTCAATCGATACAAATTCTCCGATTGGTCGTAGAGTTCAAACCCGGGTGCCGGCTTGCCAATTTCAACCACACTCATTTTTCCGTTATCTCTGAGAATCAAATTGACTGGAGTGTATCATTTTTTCCACCCACTGACTCAATCTCCAAGCTGATAGTTACCACATTTTCACCATGCTCTCTTGAGCCGGTTTTTCAAAAAAATCGGGAAATTTCAAACCAATCGGCGGTCCTATAAATAAGCCTTATATTCACTTCCGGAGAGGATAATGAAAATAGCGATTTTGGGTGGCACTGGATTTGTCGGGCACTATTTGGTGACTGAACTTTTAAATCAGGCAGACAACCCCACTCTTCTCATCAGAAATACCTCTGAAAACCGTCATGGGAAGAGTGAAAAGATCACCTGGTATGCCGGAAGCCTGGATGATACAAACAGTCTTAAAGCCATGCTCAAAGGTATGGATGCAGTAATCTACAACATCGGTATCCTCAGGGCATACCCTGCTCAGGGAATCACTTTTGAAAACCTGCAGTACAAGGGAGTTGTGACAACCGCCGCATTAGCCAAGGAGATGGGCGTCAAACGGTTCATATTGATGAGTGCCAATGGGGTGGACCTTAAACTGACCCCCTATCAGCTGAGTAAAGCCGCGGCAGAAGATCACATCAAGCGTACCGATCTTGACTGGACCATATTCAGACCATCTGTGATTTTCGGTAATCCCCATGGCAGAACTGAATTTGCCTCGATGTTGAAACGGGACATCATCGACCCACCCTTTCCTGCACCACTGTTTTTTGAAGGAATCAATCCGCAACATGCCGGAGAGTTTCAACTCTCACCTGTGCATGTAGAGGATGTAGCCAAAGCTTTTGTTCAGACCCTGCATCGACCGGAAACGATTGGCAAAACCTATACCCTTGGAGGACCGGAGGATTTGAGCTGGAAAGAGATTCTAAAACGGATTGCTCAAGTCAATGGCAAATCAAAGATCATGCTGCCAGTACCTGCGATTGGTCCAAGCATGGCGGCAATGTTGCTTGATCGCTATAGCTGGTTTCCAATCAGCCGGGACCAGATACGCATGCTGACCAAAGGCAACACCTGTCGTGGTGATGAGATTTTCAATCTCTGTGGTATCGAGCCCAAATCGTTCAGTCCGGACCATCTCCAATACCTGCTTAATAAACCTACCACGGGAGAAGATAAAACAGCATCTGCCTACTAGAGCCTGTTAATCGTTATCATGCGACAAGAATCAAATAACAAAATCATCCAGAGTCATGTGCCTGAAAGCCGAACCGGCCGTTTACTCAAGTTGGGTCAACTTGCGGGTAATGTTGCCGGCGGCGCACTGACAGAAGGATTCAAACGAATTCTATCGGGGGGTGATAAGAGTGCACCAAGCCTTCTTCTAACCCCGGATAATGCCAACCGACTTGCAGAGCATCTCGCCGAAATGCGTGGTGCAGCCATGAAACTGGGACAGATGATCTCAATGGAATCAGGTGATCTGCTACCTGCAGAGTTCAGTAAGATCCTCGAGCGTCTGCGCGAGGATGCTCACCATATGCCTCTGGGACAGGTGGCTATGGTGTTGGACAGCAACTGGGGCAAATTATGGGAGCGGCAATTCAAGCGCTTTCACTTCACACCCATCGCAGCCGCCTCCATCGGTCAGGTCCACGAAGCAGTGACCAAGCAGGGTGAACACCTGGCGATCAAAATACAATACCCAGGCATTCGAAACAGCATTGACAGCGATGTTGACAATGTCGCCACATTGTTGAGATTGTTTCGATTGATTCCGAAGGAACTGGATCTGAGCACCCTGCTTGCAGAAACAAAAACTCAACTGCAGAAGGAAGCTGACTACTTAAACGAGGCCACCAACACAATCGAGTATAAAAAGAGGATCAAATCCCTGAAAGGTTTTCGAATACCATCAACCGATCTGGAACGTTCCACTCACGAAGTTCTGGTAATGGAATATATACCGGGAAAACCGTTGGATGAGTTGGCTTCTCACCCTGAAGTGGTACGCAGAAGTGTTGCCCAGCGATTGGTGAAGTTGGCACTGCATGAGACATTCTGCTGGGGTACAGTCCAAACCGACCCGAATTTTGCTAACTACCGCTATGACAGTCAGAGTGACCGGCTTGGACTACTCGACTTTGGTGCAATTCAGTTTTATGAGGAACATCGCACCCAGACATTCAATCACCTGTTTCAGGCAGCGCTGGAAGGGAATACCAAACAGATGGAACTGGCCGCCATGGATGTGGGTTACCTGAATGAACAGGCGACAGATCAATACAAAAATGCGGTGATTGGATTACTGAATTGCGTTACAGAACCGATAAGAACTTCTGGTGAGTATGATTTTGCCAATTCGGATCTGATGACTCGGATGAGCGAACAGGCCATTGAACTGCGCTTGAATCAGAAATACTGGCATCTGCCACCTCATGATGTGCTGTTACTGCATCGTAAGCTTGCAGGCCTCTACCTTGCCTGTGTAAGACTCAAGGCCAAGCTTAACGTCAGAGCATTGGCACTTGAACTGTCGATCTAGAGAGCCTTGGGGTCATTATGGGCAGATATGACGAATCCGAAATTATTATTCCTACAAATTAACTCGAAAATGTATTCTTTGATTGTGACTTCATATAGTTAAAACTACTATGCATAATAATAATCTTTGTAGTTTTACCACGAAGAACACGAAGTGCACGAAGGGACCATACAACTATTTGCCTTAAAATCTTCAACCTTCGTGCCCTTCGTGGTGATACAGAACAGCCCAAATACAGCTCAGACCACGTTCACGATAAAACCAGACTAGGGCCTGTTAACACTAATCCAATACGCCCTGCTGGGTCTGTTTTTGTGTCCAGCAAGGCAGAATGAGCGTCGTGTAGTCATTCTACATGAGCGAATGATAACGCCGCTGGGCGCAAAAACAGACCCAGCCCCCTCTTCAACATCAATATGGGGGGTTGCGCCTGAAAAAGCGCCACTCGGCGTTGCTCGTCGCTCATTTGGAGCAACCAAACTTCGCTCCTCGCGCCTTGATTGGCGCTTTTTCAGGCACAACAGGGCGCATTGGATTAGTGTTAACAGGCCCTAGACACCCGCCACAGCTGGGGAATTATCCATGCCTATTATTCTCATCAGTAGATGGATTGAACCATTTGAGCAGCAAAAGGCCTACCACCGCGGACAGCCCGGATCCCAGCAGTATACCAAGCCTGTCGCCAACGATCAGGGCATCCTCACCGGTCTGTTCAAACGCCAGGGAAGCAATAAACAGACTCATGGTAAAACCGATACCGCATAGAACCGAAGTTGCGAACAAACCAGACCAATTGGCTCTGGTCGGCAACTTTGCAAAACCCAATAGAATTGCGCCGCCACAAAACAGCATGATACCGAGCGGTTTACCTATAAACAGACCTGCGGCGATACCCAGGGGGACTGGATCCATCAGATCCCCAAAACTCAGACCTGAGAGTGAAACACCTGCATTGGCGAAGGCAAAAATCGGCAGGATCAGAAAGGCGACCCATTGATGCAAGCCATGCTCTACTTCCCGCAAAGGTGAGCGAGTTTCATGCTTCGGATCACTGATCGGAATCACTAATCCCAGTACCACACCCGCCAGGGTTGCGTGCACCCCGGACTTCAACACGGCGATCCAGAGTATGATCCCCACAATCACGTAGGCAGACAGTCGCGTCACATGCAGGAGATTGAGGATTATAAGTATTGCGATCATGCTGAACGCCAATACCAGACTGTAGAAAGAGAGATCGGCCGTATAAAAGATTGCGATGATGATGATCGCCCCCAGATCATCGAAAATTGCCAACGCCATTAAAAAGACCCGCAAAGAGACCGGCACCCGGCTACCTGCCAGGCTGAGAATACCGAGCGCAAAGGCGATATCAGTCGCGGCCGGAATAGCCCAGCCATTCAGTGCCAGCGAATCATCAACATTCAGCGTGTAGTAGATGGCCGCTGGTACCAACATACCACCGACCGCGCCTAACCCCGGGAGGACAATCTGATCAGCCCTGGACAACTCACCTTCAAGAAATTCCCGTTTCACCTCCAAGCCGATCAGCATAAAAAACACAGCCATCAAGCCATCATTGATCCACAACAGTAACGGCTTGGCCAGATGCAGCCCACCAACGCGTATCTCTACCGGTGTACTGAGAAGTCCGTCATAGACCCAACTCAGCGGGGAGTTCACCATCAGTAATGCAAATAGCGCAGCAAAAATCAGAATAATGCCACTGGCAGAATCCTGACGCATAAAATCCTGAATCCACCTGGAAAAATCATCTGCATATATATATTTATTTTTCATCGTTTTGTACTTCAAATGTATCTCTAGCAGTCAGCATCCTGGGATCACTGCCATTCCAGTGGAATCCGCGCACATCAAAACAAACACCTCAACACAGCGGATACCAGAGCTATTCTCTAACATCACTGCCCATGCCGCCTCCACGGACATTGCCAGGAATACCCCACTCCATTCAATACCCGAAACCCACATTTTAACCTGAGATTATCTAATGTATTGAATCGACTGATTGCGCGAATGAATATGTACTCTGTCCATTATGGACAAAATCCAGACAGGTGACATCTATTAGACCGGTATACAAGCAGCCGGTGAAACAGTAAGAGAATTCAATGGGATTTGTATTAACCAAATGATCGTTCCAGCCAAAGGGTTCGAATACCCTTAATAGCCACACGATTCCGTTAAAGCGTCTGATCTGAGAATAGTTAAAGCTTGATCAATTCTGATTTTCGTACACGAGCATGGATTATCCAGTGGACCAGGCAGCGACAGAAGTAATCCGCCGGTCAAACCTCAAAGGAGATCTTTTATCGCATTGACCAGCTCCTGGCTTTGCGGTTTAGTCCGGCTTGGAAAGCTACCGACTAACTCCCCCTCACGGTTGAGCAGGTATTTATGGAAATTCCATGCAGGATACTCCCCAGCCTTGCGGGCAAGCACTTCATACAGGGGATCGGCGTTGCCCTTACGCACCCTGGTCTTTTCAAACATGGGAAATTCAATACTGTAGGTGTTACGGCAGAAGGATTGAATCTGTCTTTCACTGCCTGGTTCCTGCGCACCAAAATCGTTGCT
This sequence comes from Candidatus Thiodiazotropha taylori, assembly GCA_019100305.1. Lineage (GTDB taxonomy): Bacteria > Pseudomonadota > Gammaproteobacteria > Chromatiales > Chromatiaceae > Thiodiazotropha. Next base: position 9,673 of record JAHRHW010000121.1, read on the forward strand.
TGGAAAACCCAACACGACCAGCCCCTGCTCCTGATAATCCCGGTAAAGCTTTTCCAATCCCTCATATTGGGGCGTAAATCCACATTTACTCGCACTGTTAACGATCAGTACAACCTGACCAAGATAGGCCTCACAGAGATTTATCTGATTTTCACCTGCGAGCTGCCGTTTATTGAAATCCAATGTCTCTGGACAGTTGCTCTGCGCTGAAACCTGTCCAGCAAGTACCATCAATCCGAGAAAAAGTACCTTCATCATATCAGCAGATCCTCTCTGGTATTTGCCAAACCCTTCTGTAGACCGATCCAACCAGGATGCTTATGCGCTGGCTTGGCGCTATTGAGTAGTTTGGAAGGCTCGACTCGCTCAAACAGCTCGGGACGCAACTGCTGCAGGTAGCTCAACGCTTGTTTCAGTGACATCACCACACTGCGTGAGGTCACAGTGGCACCGGTTATCTGATCAAACAGACCACCATCCCGCTTCACACCCCACTGATCCTCAGCCGGTGAATTCAGCGAACGGCCTTCAAACTGCCTCAGCCAATCCGAACGTCGTGATTCGATTTTGTCACCCAATCCGGGCGTCTCTCGATGGCTGACAACTTCCACACCAGAAAGGCTTCCATTGGCAAGTATTCCCAACAACAGGGTGATACTGCCGTTATATCCCTTCTGTGCATCAATACTCAGTAGTGTTGCAACGGCTTGCCCCGCTCTTTTGGCCGTATAGATGGTGATCGGTTCTCCACCATTGAGCCACTCCACCGCAGCCAGCTGGGTTGGGTGGTCCAATGGGCGATTGTCGTACGGCTCTCCGCGTAACACCCGATCGAAAGCCCGATAGGTCTCCTGAAGCCGATTGTCGGCGATCTTCTGGGCCGTCTTTTCATGCACC
>JAHRHW010000122.1 GCA_019100305.1 Candidatus Thiodiazotropha taylori
AGATGGTGCCTGCGCCAGCAGTACGGTCTATCAGGTCCGACAGGATCCTGAGAGTCTGTTTCTACAGATCGAAGAGAAGATTGAAGATAAGCAGACACCGATCGCAACCTTGTGTCGAACCGGCTTTCGCAGCGTGCTTGTCGCAAACATCATCTCCAAACCAACCACAATCTGTGACCTGAAAGGCTATACCGATAGTGAATATGACGATTGCGTTGCCACTTACCAGGATAGAGGCTATGAAAACGTCTCCAATATCTGGCAAGGATTTGTTGGCCAGCCCATGGCCGGGATCATCAGCTCCAGCGGCAGCCGTTACGTTGTCGGCGATGATCAGACATTAACAGATCTGACCCTTGCAGACGGATCCATGGCAAAGGGCTTTGTCGCATATGACCTCGATCTGAATAACGACGGCACCATCAGTAGTGATGACAAGGATGGATGGCGGTACCACCAAAGCCTGCCCTATACAACCAAGATGAAAAGAAAACTGATCAACGCAGAAGCTGATGCCATGGGCTACTACGACCTGCCCTGAGAAAAAAAACCCACCTGGATCAGAGTACGATTCAGGTGGGTTGAAACTCGTGATCAAGACAGGCTGATCAGAGTATCAAAACTTTCAGTTATAACACTTGTATCTTCTTCCGGAACCAAGATAGAGATGACTGTCGTAACAGTTTTTACGACGCATCTTCTTTCTCATCTTTTTGCGTAACGAATCGATACTGCCCTGCTCATATCCATCTTCATAGCCATGGCGGTCACCCTTTCTGGCACCTTTTCTGTAACCCTTTTCGTAGCCGACTTTGTAACCGCGTATGTACTCCTTTTCATCGAATGATCTTTTTGAGTGCATACCATAATATCTATCCTTGCCATCACGATAGCCTTCGCGATAACTGCGCTTGTACGCCTTGATATAACCATCTTCCAAACCGTCGCTGTAGCCGGCGTCATAACCCTGTTCATAGGCATTGCTCATTGCCGAAGAGGTGCCGACATAAAAGAGAAGGATCAATGTTGATAAAGTAATCGCTGCTGCATGTTTCATTGTTAGCTCCATCATTGTGTCTGTACTATGGAGCTTAATGGAGGGCGTATTAACGGAAGCTGAACGAGATTTTTGCTATCTGAACTGGCAATTGGCCATCCGACCGGATGAATCGCGCTGCCAGCCGGTCTGGCCCTACCGAACAACGATCAGACGAGCAGCCGAGTGGGTTCAAACCCGTTTGACAACAGGAGGAACAATGCCCCCTGGCGAAAAACGGACTCAATAGAGTGACTGGTTAGAGAGTGACCCGCCTGATCGAACCAACGGCTACAGCGCCGACAAGCAGGACGAGCAGCAGAACCACCAGGTTCGAGAGTGTCGGAATGGGCTGTGCAGCGGCCGGGAACCCTGGACCACCCTGATCCACAATCACTCCGTCATCCCCGGTATCATCACCCAAAACATTGTCAGCCAGGGTGAATGAGGCTGTCGCTACCATAGTTCCGCCCACATTGGCCGTGCCGTAGACCACACCCAGCAGGGTATACCAGGTTGCAGAAGCCCCCCGGGCGGTACCGGACCGTACTTCCTGTAGACACTGAATACCAGAAAGGTTGCACCAGGTATGTGGTAGTAGATGGTAAAATCGGAGGATTCACCAACCGCCAGATCCGGCATTCTCACAAACATCGCGTAGGAACCATCCTGGCCGGGTGTCTGAATCGCACTGATCACCGGATCCTGCTGAGTAGCATTGGAGAATGGGCAGCAGGTGTTGACACTGGCATTTGCAATCGCTGCCGTTTTGTAGAACAGCTCGCAACTCACATTTATATCATTGTATTTTTACTAGCTGAAAAAGGTTTGAGTGGCTACCCGCTATAAATTAAGGAGTGAAACGATGGATCGTAAACCATCAATCTGATTGGAGAGACTGCCTTATTCAATGGCACGTATCAACTGATTACTGTTCAACTGAAAACAATCTGTAATATTAGCGTCATCCTCAACCATTATCGTTGATAGACTAATATTAATTAATTATGGAAAACAATATGAACAAACATTTGCTTTTACCTCTTCTGATTTCTGCCTCATTTAGCACACAGGTGCTTGGCGACTCTGTTGTTGTTTTTGATGAGAGCTCTCTTCAGGATGCATTTCAACAAGCTTCTTACAACCCGGACATCGATCAGATCATCTTTAAAAGGAATTCCCATATCAGTTTGAGTGCGCCAGCCATCTATAGCGGAGAACAATCCATAACCCTGATCGGTAAGGGCTCCACCATCGACGGTTCAGCTGCTGGCGGTTTCGTACTGGATGCAGACCTCACAGCCATAACTGAAGACGGTACATTGATTTTCAATACTGCCGGCGAAGTAAAAATCAAGCACCTCAAGGTAGTCAATAGTGCAACCAGGGGAATTGTGGTAAACGTTCCCGTTGATGCTTCTGGTGATGATGTATCTGTAAATCTTGATCGTGTTACCGTTACTCATTCCGCACTCTATGGTTTGCACATCGATGACAACGCCGACGCGTTTGACGATGGCACAACCGGTTCCGACTTGGGTGTTGAGTTGAAACTTACCCGTTGCACCTTTGAGTACAACGGAACTGGCGCGATCGATTTTGACGGTGTGCGGGTTGATGAGAGAAGTCTCGGTGACATCTACGCCTTCATCTCCAATACCGCCATTGACAACAACGGTGGTGACGGTATTGAACTGGACGAAGCCGGCGATGGCAATGTTGAAGTTTACATGAACCGGGTTTCACTCAACGACAACGGTTTCTACAACGAGGAGGATCTGGATGACGGATTCGACATCGACGAAGCAGATGCCGGCAATATTGAGGCAATCTTGACCAACCTGGTGGTCAACAACAACAAGGATGAGGGGTTGGATTTTGATGAGGAAGGCGATGGAAACATTGAAGCCAAATTCAAACGCATCAGCGCATTCAACAATAATGATGAAGCGATCAAACTGGATGAAGAGGATGCCGGTAACATCGAAGCCAAACTGAAAAGAGTTGATGTTGAAGAGAGCGGTGATGATGGTATTCAGTTCACAGAACTTGGAGAAGGCAAAATAGAGACCGTCCTCAAATCCGTTCGCGCCATTAATAACAAAAAATATGGCATCAAGATTGAACAGTGGGTTGTGGAAGATGAAGAGGAACATGCCGAAGAGGCCGGCTCAATGACCCTGAAAAAAGTCGAACTCACAGGGAATGGCAAGGGTGATGAGATAAAAACCAACAATATTGAGCAGAACTGATATCTATGAGAGATGCACAGTATTCATTGGTTTTGGATACTGTGCATCGATGTTAGCTTCGACATCTGATTCTCACTGTTATCGACAGACTGTGCTCTGTGAACTCAACCACAGAGACTGAACGAAGTAGATCCCCATCTCATACCTAGGTTCGGTCTCCGGGGGACACCTCATGTTCTCGCCAAGCCTGACGACCACTGGAGACGCCGACCGCATCGGCCAATCCTTTAACACAATGCCTGTGTAGTAGTAGAATTACCCATAACCCTATAGGATTCCTGGTTAATTGTTTACCATGAACACCTAACCATCATCTTTTCAACAACTTAAGTTATATCTCAGTCGTATTTGGAGTAGTAACACGGGCCTCATCATGTTATTAATATTGATCAGTACCCTGACTTGACTGATATTGATCCGCACCAGAACTACACCCCTTCGGTTACGCTATCAATTCATGGCTGTCAGGCAGTTGTTCTACCGCCACACTTAGCGGATGCTCTGGTTTTTCAGCAGAATTTTATCGACATGTTTGACACATTTGATTTTTTAAAAGTAGTACTCGATACAATAACTGATCACATCTCAGTTATTGATGATCAGGGCACCATTATTTATGTCAATAAGTCCTGGATCGATTTTGGATCATCGAATGGTATTCCTCAGAGTACCGAGTGGGTTGGTGTCAACTATTTTGACGCCTGCGCTCCTCGGGAGGACCCTGAGACAATCGCTGTGAAGAGTAACATTGAAGATGTAATTAATGGAAAAAGCAGTACTTTTTACCATGAATACCCATGCCATTCACCAGTGGAAGATCGCTGGTTTCTGATGCGGGTCAATTCGCTTGAGTTTAACGGCTCACGTATCGTTGTCATTGCTCACAGCAACATCACAGAACGTAAAATGGCCGAGCAACAGGCCCTCCACTTGTCAATAACTGACAGCCTGACTGGGCTTTCAAACCGACGTCATTTTGATAAGTTTCTGACCGACGAATGGAAACGCTGCATTCGTTCTCAAATGCCTATCACATTAGCAATGATTGATGTTGATTTCTTCAAACACCTCAATGATTCGCAAGGACACCATGCCGGTGACGAATGTCTTGGAATCATAAGCGGAATATTGAAAGAGTTCGCCAAGAGACCAAGCGATGTCTGTGCTCGCTATGGTGGGGATGAATTTGTGATTGTTTATGGAAACTCAGCAATGGATGAATCCCTGGTATTGATGCTGAAGTTGATGGACACAATTCGAAAACAGGAGATTCCCAACCCTGACTCACCCATCAGCAGCACGATTACCGTATCCATTGGCTTGGCTACCGCTTATCCCGGCATCGACTCCACTGAAGAGGAGATAATCCAAGCCGCTGATACACTACTCTATAAAGCCAAGGGTGGGGGTCGCGACCATATTGAGTTTGCCACGCTCTGATCTAAAGCATAAACCCGGTATTCAGCAGACAGCCAAACAGCTCAGCTTTGAGAATTGACTCCCTCAGTCTGACCAGGAAACTCTTTGATATACAGATCCTGTTTTGAGTAAGGTATCTCAATACCCTCCTGGAGAAAGGTTTTGTATATTGTACTGTTAAGACTGTCGACGACTATCCCTCGCAGCTCGGGGTTGTCAACCCAGCACAACAGCTCAAAGTCCAAGGATGAAGCACCGAAGGTACGAAATCTCACTCTCGGTTCCGGGTCACGGCAAACCGAATCGTTCTCTTCTGCAATTGCGAGTAGAATCCTTTTTACTTCGTCAATATCGACACCATAGGCAACACCGACGGATACCCTGATTCTGTACTTTGGATAGGGACCACCAGACTCATTGACCACCTTCGAGTTGCCCATAATGGCATTGGGAATGGTTACCTCAACATCATCCCGGGTTAACAAACGGGTGCTTCGGATACCGATACTCGTCACCTTTCCTCTTAGCCCTGTCCCGTCATCCAGAACAATGTAATCGCCTATCTTGTACGGTGTATCCGCCATGATAAAAACACCGGAAAAGAGATTTGCCAAAGTATCTTTGGCCGCGAAACCAACTGCGATACCGATGATACCCGCCGATGCCAACCAGGCCGTCATATCGATATGCCAGGCCTGAAATATAAAATAGACGGCAAAGATGAAAAAGGTAATTGCGAACAGATTGGTGAACAGCGGAAGTGTCTGAGGGCGAATCACAGCATGATCATTGGCCCGGCTACTGGTGACCTGGAGCAGTAGTTTTGACAGGCGTATCGCAAACAGCATCCAGAGAAAAACCAGTATCGACGTTACCGTTGACAACAATATGCTGTTTGTTTGATCCCCCAGTGATGAAACTGTCGTTGCAACCAGCAAACCAATAAGCGTCACTGTCCAGAACAGTGGCGCTTTCAGCATCATTATGATTTTGTCGTCAACATGACTGGCGGTTCTTGCTGCCAACCGACGTATGATCGGAAGAAAGACCCAAGTGAGGAGTTTCGCACTAAGGATAAAAAAAAGAAAGATCAGGATACCCTTGACCCAGGGATAGCCTGCAAAGATCTCCATTACCGGACCAAGCATCTCCTGCGCGTCGATAATATCAACCAACCCCTCGACGCTGTCATTGATCGGTGAATCAGCGATTTCTATCTCTTCAACATCAGAGGCTTGTTGACCATTCTCAGCCATTTCATCACCTTATCCGGCATTGCAGTTAAGGTGAAGTTATATACAGGTTTAAACGCTTTTTCAATAAATCAAAACAATCCCTGCTGGCGATCGATGGCCATCGACATTTGTTCATCGATCGCCGTCAACACCTCATATCTTTTTCTGTACATTGAGCGTTTTCTGGCAACGATCAGATGATACGGCTTTCTCGCTGGACGTATAGAGAGTTTATAAAACCCGTCTTGACAGCAATGGCCTCCCCGCTCCTCCCATACCTGATCATAATCCAGAGTCTTCATTTCTGACTTGTTCTTAAGAAGATAAAAATAGTGATGATGCTGATGCTCTGCTTCCTGAACGGCATATATCCAATCGATACCTAACTGTTTGCAGAACATTTGAAACAGCTCAACCATCAGGTCACGAGGCCTTACACCATAGAGTTTTTTTGTGATATCCCGATAGATGTCTGTCACATGATTCATCCGCCTTCCCTGGATCGCACCAACAAAAGCGACCAACCGACCGGATTGGGATTTTGATAGGGAGAAAGCGATTGAAAACAGTCTCTCCTGACGAGCATAGATATTCAATACCAGCATACCCTCTCTCAGGAATAAACCATCCTTATTCAGCACAAGCCGCATACCCGGGTAGTACTCATGCAGATCAACCACCTCTTTTCGCTCATATCGAGCGAGGTTCAAATAGCTTATTTCTTCACCAATCGAGGTAAAATGGTTGTACAGGGACTCCAACCGCTTGACCATCCCCCAACTGGCACACTGATAAGGCCAGAAGACACTGGGCACCGCCTCCGGATGATACTTGAGCAGAAACTTCAATTGATCGTAATTCTTTCTCGACAGCAGCAGGATCTCCCTCAGGTTGAGAACAACCATCAGGAAATAGGCGATGCGGGATTTGAAATAGCCGTATTTAAGCGGACTCAATTGGGATTTACGCTTCGCAGAGTCTACTGTCATAGCATTCGACAACGTGCACAGAAACACTATCTTATCCATAAGAACCTTCCCTATTCATTCCAATTGAATTTGAGGCTATTTGTCGAACAGAAGTAATCGGTTCAGTGCAAAAACGCCTGTCAAACACCACTATTCGGATTACATCTGATAAACCGGTCGATACAATGAAACGCAGAATCGTTGTTCTAAACCAAAGGAGACCGGCCCGGTTACCGATTGGATCTGTAGACTCAAACTTTAGAGGTAATTAACAGTCTGGTGCTCTTGTTAGCCGCCCAAATAGCTCAAACCTGAAGGGTAGTAGCAACTGAATTAAAAACGGTAGCCCAGCTTGCCGAAGAGGCGGGCATTTTTCAGGTCATCATTGATATCATCCAGCTCTTGAGTCCACTGATACCTTGCCTCTGCACCCAGGAAAAGCTGATCACTCATTTTGTAGTGAAGACTTACACCACCCTGTAGCGCAAAAGCACCTTCATTGACGTTGCGACCATCAGCATCGACATAACCGATTCCCGGCCCAAATCCGATCGAAAAACGGTTGTCCACACGATAGAGATAGTGTGGATTCATCTCGAAACTCGTGATCTCGAGCCCGCTGTCATCGTAGTGTGAGTAGCTGAATTGCTGACGAATTGTGGCATTGGGGGGTTCGACCAGGAGACAGTCGAAGGAGACCTCCAAGCCGAATACAAGATCCGTATCCAATCCATGGGTCTGCGGATCCATAATACCGCCGGTGACTGACAAGGTAAGATCCGGATCAAAGCCATCGCTCTTAACCGGAAGGAACCCCCAATCTTGACCGGCACCGAGCGTGGGAGCGGTCGAGATCAATCCAGTGCAGAAAATCACTCCTGTAACAGTTTTCTTCATAATTTCTTCCTGAAATTTGTGCGTTAAACTCAAGTGATCTGAATGATATCGAACTAAGCTCCTGTGATTTGTGATTTATTGTCAATTAATAGCAAGTTACTCAACCACACATGCCCCGTTAACGCTCAATGGCATCACGCACCCGCTCCAGTCTTTGCCGGACATCCATAGCCATATCGCCGATCTCAGGTTTCTCGACCAGTTTCAGCACGGCAACCGGATCCATGAATGCCACCGTTACAGAACCGTCCTCCTCCTGACGCGCGACAACATTGCAGGGCAGCAACAATCCGATATCCGGTTCGGCATCGATCGCCTGATTGGCCAGCGGGGGATTACAGGCACCCAGAATCTTGTAGGGTCTTTTCTCAATTCCGAGCTTCTCTTTCAGCGTTGCCTTAACATCGATTTCAGTCAGCACGCCGAAACCTTCAACCTTCAGTGCCGCAACTACACGCTGCTCAATATCATCGATGTCTCCATCAAGACGAGACTTAAAGCTGTACATTGGATGATCTCCTCGTTGTTCTTATTAACCGACGTCAAAGCCTAATGCCAACAGGTTCACTCTACCCACCTGCCGACAGATTCGAGCACCTGACCTGCAGGCACAATAGTGCCACACTTTGATTGAGTTTTGGGATAATGGTCTCCAACCTGACCAAAGCGGCCTTCTATTTTGACATATCCATCCGGAAATTGAGTATCCCGAATTGGGGGGAGAGAAATATTCCCAATTTATCATCAGGAATTACTCCATCAAATTCAATAAATTCAATAAACTGTCGATAACCTGAGAATACATCCAGTGATATACGGCCCTATACAGAGCCGCTAAACCTGAGAGACCAGAGCAATGAAATCGAAACTGACAGTCGTTCTACCCTGGCTTGTATTTGCTGCGGCCTTCATCCTGCTGACACTCAGCGATCCATCCATGGCGAATAAATTCGAAACCATTGGTGGTGGTGTTCAAGGCTCCACAAAAATCAAGGTTGAGTATCTGATCACAATCGCCTATGTGGCCAGCGCCATTTTCCTGGTCGCCGGTATATTGGCTATTGCACTGCACAATCGCAATGCACAAACGCTGAACTACACAATGTGGAAGTCTTCGGCAGCGATGTTCTTCTTACTGAGTATCGGTATGGCAGCTGCCGGCTACTACATGTCCTAGCCATTCGCCGGGGGCACGACATAGAAAAAAACAGAGAAAAAGTGCAACACACTTCCGGCCAGTACAAACAGGTGCCATACCGCATGATGGTAGGCCAAACGTCGCCAGATATAGAAAATCACCCCAAGGGAGTAGCATAGGCCTCCAGCCAGCAAGAGTACGATGCCACCGACTTCAACCGCATCGATCAAGGGCTTGATCGCCACCACCACTAACCAGCCAAGCCCCAGATAGAGTGACAGAGAGAGCCATTTCAGGCGCACATCCCTGAATAGCTCCAGCAGCACGCCAACGATGGCAAAACCCCAGACCAGACCAAACAGGGTCCAGCCCCAGCTGCCGCGCAAATTGACCAGCGTGAAAGGTGTATAGGTACCGGCGATGAGTAAAAATATCGCTGCGTGATCGAATCGCTGCAGCAGTTTTTTTGCTCTCGGCATGGGGATGCCGTGGTAGAGAGTGGAGGCGCTATAGAGCAATATCAGTGTAGCGCCGTAGATACTGCAACTGGTAATATGCCAGACATCACCATACAGCGCCGCATAGGTTACCAGTAGTGCCAATCCGGCAACACTCAGCAGAACACCGACTCCGTGGGTGACTGCGTGAGCGATCTCTTCGCCCAATGTGTACTGGCTTCCTGTAATCTCGGTCTGCATCGCAGGCCTCCTTTCGAGCTGTTGCAATCGAGAATATCACAGATGCCATGTGTCCACTATTCAGCAAAATCGAGTCGTTCCTGGATTTTCTCCAGCCCTTTTGCCGCACACAACTCATCCCTCTCACCACCTGGTGCACCACTGACGCCAATCGCCCCTAACTGATAACCACCTGATTCAATTGGCAATCCGCCCTGTAAAACCAATACGCCTGTGACATGATTCATCTCCTGCTGGATGTCCCGGCGGTTGTCACGAAACTCTCCGGAGGGTATCCCCGAGAGTAACACCGCATTAGCTTTGTCCCTGGCGATCTGAAGGGTGAATCGACTGGCGTGCACATCCCTGAAGACGGCTGTTTCGGCACCATCCCGATCCACCACCACGGCGGTTACCTGATAACCTTCAGCACGACAGGCGTCGACCGTATGCTTGACCAGCTGCCAGGCCAGATCAGGATGAAGCCTTTTTACCGTAACCACATCTGCCGCTGCGACCATACCGGGTAACAGCATCAGGCTGCAGATACCTGCAAACAGAAAAATTCTGAACATCATCAGCAGATACCCCTTTAGGTTGGAAACTCACCGGCAAACTTCTCAATCCACTCAATGGCGGCCTCTTCCCCGCTCAGAGAGCGACCTTCACTGGTCTTCACGCTCTGCTTGTAGTGCTCGATATAGCACAATTGCTCGACCATACGCACGGCATAGGCGGTCTCTTCTCCAATGAATTTCACACCGATCAGGTAACAATCCTCCTCCTGCCTGGACCAGACCACCACTCCGGTCGCATGAAACTGAGGTGGTGTGATCGGGATGGCAATATGGATTTCCGTACCCGGCTCGATATGATCATCGGTCAGAAAACAGAGCCCACCCTCACTGTAGTTTGTCAGTTTTTTACGGTGTG
>JAHRHW010000123.1 GCA_019100305.1 Candidatus Thiodiazotropha taylori
TAACCAAATTTCACCATTTCTTGGACGGATTGATGTCTGGACCCTCTGGATCGATGCCTCTTGCGGAGTGGCTGCAGAAAGTAGAATCCACAGAGATAACCGGAACCGGAAGTTTAAGCGGATGGTATCTGAGGATCGGAATCTGAAGATGAATGCAAATCGGTGTGATAACGCCTGCTGAACGATTGAACATCCCCTTCAGAGTAGTGCCATTCCTGGCGTTCGGAATTGCGGGGTTACTAAGGCCGGATGATCTCTCTCAACTGTCTATTCTGGTCTTACACCGCCACTCCACCAGATCCGGCAAGCCCCTTCATCCGAAACCATACAGGGTCCAACTGGGCTACGTGGTACACACGCAGTACCGTAGAGTTTGCACTGATTGGGATACTTTTTACCCAATACCACCTGAGCACAATCACAACCCGCCGGCATCTCTCCGGCCCGCTTGCGGTCGGCTTTTTCATACTCGGGATAGCGGAGTCTGGCATCCCATTGGGCGTAGTCGTCGTGCAGCGCAAAACCCGATCGGGGTATGGTGCCGATTCCCCGCCAATTGGCATCGACAACCTCCAGGGCGGTGCTCAAATGTGCTCTTGCGCTGAGATTTCCCTCGGGTTTGACAAGCTCCGGATAACAGTTGTCGAGAAAACGCCGATCCTCCAGGGCTTGACGGCAGACCGAGTAGGTTGCCGCCAGCAGGCTATCACTGGTGAATCCGGCGATGGCGGCCGGTAGCTGATGCTTATCGACGACAAATTGCCACTCTTCAGGTCCCATTACCGTAGCGACGTGCCCTGGAGCGACCAGCGCATCGAAGCCGGGGGTATCGGACTCTAACAGCATGGAGACGGCAGGCCAGGTCAGGCGACCCGAGAGCAGAATCGAGAGGTTGTCGGGGATACCTTCCACCAGCAGAGCGGCAACCGGTGCGGTGGTTGTTTCAAATCCTGCCGCGAAGAAGACAAACGCCCGGTTTGGTTCCGATTTCGCCAGCTTCAGTGCCTCGATTGGTGAAGCGATTGGGCGGATGTCGGCGCCGGCCCCATGGGCTTGATCGAGGGAGCGGGGCTCCTGTTTACTGACATTTACAGGAACCCGCAACATATCACCAAAGGCGAGCAGGGTGATCTCTTCATTGAGGGCCAGCTGTATTGCCTGATAGATATCCTCCTCCGGGCAGACACAAACCGGGCAGCCCGGGCCGGGGATGAGTTCGATCTGTGGGGGCAGGGCGCCGCGCAGCCCCGCCTGTGTGATGGAACGTTCGTGTCCACCACAGACATTCATGATTCTGAAACGATCAGATAACGGAAGCTGGCGAAGCTGTGTCAGCCACTCTTTTGCACTCAGAGACATGTTTGGATCGAACCTGCGCCTTTAGACTGTTGCCGGTTCTGTTGTTGTTGCTGCGCTTCCAGCCAGTTGAGCCACTCATCCATTCCCTGATCTGATTTTGCTGAAACCAGCGTGATCGGGTTTTTGTAAGCAAGTTGTTGCAGTGCCTGACCCGCATTGTCCGGGTCGAAATCATCCAGCAGAGGGAGCAGGTCCGATTTGGTGATCAGGACGTGATCCGCTGCACGGAAGATCACCGGATATTTGGCCGGTTTGTCATCCCCCTCGGTTACCGATAACAGGGTAACATTGAGGTGCTGTCCCAGGTCGAAGCTTGCCGGACAGACCAGATTCCCCACGTTTTCAATAAACAGCAGGTCCAATTCATCCAGCGGGGTCTGGTGCAAGGCCTGGTGGATCATGTGGGCATCCAGGTGACAGGCAGTGCCGGTGGTTATCTGAACGGCCGGTACGCCTTTGTCTCTGATGCGCTGGGCGTCGTTTTCAGTCTCCAGGTCTCCCTCGATGACACCGATTTTGTAGCGCTCCTTGAGGTGATCGATGGTGCGTTCCAGGAGACGGGTCTTGCCACTGCCCGGGGACGACATCAGATTGATCGCCAGCACACCATGTCTTTCAAAGTGCTCTCGGTTGTGTGCCGCCTGATGGTCGTTTTCGCTCAGCAGATTCTCCAATACCTCGATCGCGACATGGTCATCGGAAGTATGCGCATGCTTGCCACCTTCCTCGATCAGATGACGGTTGCCATGGGTAACATTACATCCACAGGTGTCACACATTGTACAGCTACTCCCAAGTTAGTTTTTTGTCAGTTCAACACTGGCCAACAGCAGTTCGTCACCACTGATCAGGCGGGTGCGATAGTCTCCACACTCAGCACAAAGCAGACGATTGGCCTGGGCATCGGAATCATAACCACATTGTAGACAATGGACCCGCACCGGCTGGGTCTGGGTCACCAGTTCTGCCGACTCGGCTCTGGTTCCGCATCTGGCTATGGTGAAGGCCTGCTGCAGCAGTTCGGGAACCACACCGGAGAGTGGTCCGATCTGAATCACAATACGCTCAACGGAAGTTGCCTGTTCGCGCTGGGCGATCTCTTCCACTTGTCTCAGCATGGATTGACAAACCGACAGCTCATGCATCAGTCTGCGGATCCATTTTGGTTAACATCTCATCATAGATTTCCCAGGCGGATTGGGCCTCCTGAGGGGAGACCTTCTGTATGGCATAGCCCACATGTACCACCACGAAATCATCCGCAGCCAACTCCTCATGCTGTAACATGAACAGGCTGACCTCCCTTTCAACCCCTTTGGCTTCGCAGCGTGCGGTAAAGCCATCAATCTCTTTTATCTGCATGGGTATGCCAAGACACATGGTGTAACCTGCCTGGTGAGGTGATTTAAGTCTGGGCCTGGTGAGAGGTCCAAAGGGAGCTGATGGCTCTGTGTTTACCGAGCCTGGCATCCTAATCATCCGGCTGGCTGCCAGGATGACAGTGATACAGGCGTGACATACCACTCCAAGTTCCCTTAAAGTTATTCTCGCAGGGAGTCAGGTGTCGCTTCAAGGTAGAATGTTGATCAAGCACAATAACTCGGTGAATTTCAGGACTGAGCGTATGACGATAGAGCGTGTTTTAATCCTGGGCATTGGAAATACCCTGCTCAGTGATGAGGGTATTGGCATCCATCTGGTGACTGCCATGCAAAAGAAAACCGGGGATATTCCTGGGGTTACCTATATGGATGGCGGCACCCTGAGCTTTACACTGGCGGAACCCATTGCCGATGCGGATGGATTGATCGTGGTGGATGCGGCGCGTATGAAACAGCCTCCCGGTGCACTTCAGGTGTTTCGTAACGATGCGATGGATCGTTACCTGACTGGCAATCGCTCGAGTGTTCACGAAGTCAGCCTGGGAGATTTATTGGACATCGCTCGTTTATCCGAAACCCTACCGGCAGAACGTTGCCTGGTTGGCATTGAACCGAAAGAGCTGGATTGGGGGGAGTCCCTGAGTGACGCGGTTGCACCAACTGTTGATCAGGGCATCGAAGCGATAATTTCCATACTTAAAGAGTGGGGAATATTTTCATAACAGGATTTTATTTAATCTTGCCATAATATTCAGGTCTTTTAATGTCTCATTGATGATCCAGATCAGCACCTGTATCAGAAATAGGTGATATTCTTTCTATAAGTAATTATTTAGGGCTTTCCTGATGCAGCGACTACAGGACATCGCCATAAAAGTTGAGTCTCCCGAAGGCGCTCAAGCCAGCCATGGGAACGCACTCCCCATCTTGCACGAAATCCTCCACGCCCTGCAGCGCTTCTCCACCGAAGGTGAACAGAGTTGTATCGATTTACGATCACTGCCGTTTGGCCCGGGTGATGAAGAGGAACTGTTGCGCCTGCTGGGTCGGGGTGAGATCAATGTGACGATGGACGCATTGGGTGAAAGCACCATCTGGGAGACGGCTTTTTCCGGAGTCTGGATTATCGATCACCGGAACGCCGAGGGCGAACCTGTCGCTTTGCAGATAGAGATCGGCCCTGTCCCCCAAATCGTATTCTCACAGCAGGAAGATATCGTTGACGCCATTGACCGGCTAGAAGCACAGTTAAATGACCATTAAGTCCGCATTTTGATCGAAGCGGTAGGAGTTGTGATGGCTGATGATCGAAAAAAACTCTCTATGACACTGGGCGAAAGCCTGCGTCAGCAAGGGGTATCCAGGCGGGGATTTCTGAAGTATTGCGCCGCCACTGCATCGATGATGGCACTGCCACCAACCATGGTGCCTGCAATCGCACAGGCACTTGAGAAAGCTAAACGCCCATCGGTTATCTGGCTTTCATTTCAGGAGTGTACCGGTTGTACCGAGTCGCTGACCCGCAGTCACTCCCCAAGCGTGGAAAACCTGATATTCGATCATATCTCACTGGATTATCACCATACCTTGCAGGTTGCTTCGGGTGATGCCGCAGAAGCCGCCAGAGAAGCGGCCATGCATGAGAATGAAGGCAAGTACATCGTGGTTGTCGATGGATCCATTCCACTGGCCAACCCGGGCTATTCCTCAATTGCGGGCATCAGTAATCTGCAGATGCTAGAAGAGACGGTGGCCGGTGCAGCGGCAGTGGTTGCCGTCGGCAGTTGTGCCGCATTCGGTGGCCTGCCTCATGCCAATCCCAATCCAACCGGGGCGGTTTCCGTGGGTGAGATCGTCAAGGACAAACCGGTGGTCAACGTATCCGGCTGTCCACCAATCCCTACGGTGATTACCGGTGTACTGGCCCACTTCCTGACCTTTGGTTCACTACCGGAACTGGATGCTCTGGGACGCCCGATGGTGTTCTTCGGGCAGAGCATTCATGATCGATGTTATCGGCGGCCTTTCTATGACAAAGGCCTGTTTGCCGAGACTTTCGACGATGAAGGGGCGCGTAAGGGTTGGTGTCTGTTCAGACTGGGCTGCAAAGGGCCAATGACCTACAACGCCTGTGCCACAGCGAAATGGAATCAGGGCACCAGTTGGCCGGTTGAATCGGGTCATGGCTGTCTGGGTTGTTCCGAGCCCGACTTTTGGGATGCAGGCGGTTTTTACAACGCACTCTCCATTCCCGATAGCGATCTCACCAGAAAGACTGGCTATGTTGTGGGTGCCGGTGTGGCGCTCGGCGCCGCTGCTGGTGCACTCAATCGCAGTACCCGGGCGAAAGCGGCTGCAAAACATGAAACTGTTACCATTGACGACTTGGATAAGAAATCATGAGCACATCTATTGATTTTCTTTTATGGGTAAGAGGACCAGGGTTCGATATCGCTTTGTTCATCTTTATTGTTGGAGTTCTGATACGCCTGCTGGAGGTATTGATCCTGGGGCGCAAGCCCGATTATTCAGAACCTCGTGGTGCTGAACTGGGAGCCGGACTGTTGACCCTGGTAACCCGCACCGCGCCGGAAGGGGGCAGCTTCAAGCGTTCACCTTTTACCGTAGTGGGGGGTTATATCTGGCACATCGGTTTTCTGGTCAGTCTGTTTCTGTTCGTACCGCACATCGAATTGATCGATTCGGTACTTGGTATCCGCTGGCCCGGTATCGCCAGTAACCTGGTTGATGCGATCGCTGCGGTGACCATTGTGACCCTGGTGGCGATGCTGTTCAGTCGTCTGACCCATCCGGTGAAGCGTTTTCTCAGTGGCCCGGAAGACTATCTGACCTGGGTGGTCACCTTTCTGCCCATGCTCACCGGTTATCTCGCCTACCATCGTATGATCGATCCCTATCCACTGGTATTGGGGTTGCACATACTCAGCGTTGAACTGTTGATGGTGCTGTTTCCCTTTACCAAGCTGATGCATGCCTTCACCTTTATTATCGCCCGCTGGTACAACGGGGCAATGGCAGGTCGCAGAGGAGTTCAGTCATGAGTGAGGCAACATTAGAAAGAGGCATGAACGCCTTTCGCGAACAGATGAATGCACCAGTGGCGTCGTTCTTCTCCAGCTGTGTGAATTGCGGTATGTGTGCTGAAGCCTGTCTCTTCTATACCGAGACCGGTGATCCAAAATATACGCCGATTCATAAACTCGAACCTCTGCGTCGGGTATGGGAACAGGAGTACACCCTGTGGGGGCGGCTGAAATCGATGTTCGGTCTGAGCAAGCCTGTTACCGACGAGCTACTGGAGGAGTGGGAGACCCTCATCTACGACGGTTGCACCCTGTGTGGCCGCTGCTCCATGGTCTGTCCAGTGGGTAATGACATCAGCTATATGATCCGCCGTGCCCGGGAAGGATTTGTGGCGGCTGGTTACGCTCCGGAAGGTATCAAAGGAGCGAGCCGGCGGGCAGTGACCATCGGCAGTCCGATGGGGGTCAAATTTCCGGCCTTGGCGGCACAGATCAAACATGTTGAAGCAGACAGTGGTCTGACTATCCCGGTGGATGTGGAAGGTGCTGACTACATGGCGCTGTTGTCCTCCATGGAGATCATGAATTTTCCAGAATATCTCGAGGCCCTTGCGAAGATCTTCAAGCAGGCCGGGGTAACCTGGACCATCAGCTCGGAGGCATTTGAGGCAACCAACTCGGGTATTCAGATCGGCTCTTCCGATATTGCCCGGGAGTTGGTGAATCGAGTGGTTGTAGCGGCAGAGAAGCTGAAGGTCAAATATGTCATCAGCCCTGAATGCGGACACGCCTACACAGCCATCCGTTGGGAAGGACCCAACCTGATCGGTCGGCCCTATGATTTCAAGGTTGTGCATATCCTGGAACTGCTTGATGAATTGCGTTCAGCAGGGCGTTTGAAGACAGAGGGTACAGAAGATGATCGTCTGACCTTCCACGATCCCTGCCAGATCGTGCGTAAAGGTGGCGTTCTGGAACCGCCGCGTAATCTGCTGAATATGGTTGCAACAAACTTTGTCGATATGAACGACAGCCGTGAAATGAACTGGTGCTGTGGCGGCGGCGGTGGTGTCAGTGCCAATGAGCGCGCCGAAGAGTTGCGCATAAAAGCATTCAAACGCAAAAAGACTCAACTCGATGAACTCAATGTGGAGACGCTGGTGACCGCCTGTGCCAACTGTCGCCTGATCATCGAAGAGGGCTTGGAAGAGTATCGCATGGAGATGCCGGTCGTCGGTTTGACCGAAATGATTGCAGAGCATCTGGTTGAAGATGAAAAGTAACTCTGAAACCTTAGCGCCATTCCTCATGATAGGAGACGAGACAAAATGAGTGACAGAATCGTCGTTGATCCCATCACCAGAATCGAAGGTCATCTGCGTATCGAAGCGCAGATGGAAGGCGATCAGATCAGCAGTGCTTATTCATCAGGCACCATGGTTCGCGGCATTGAGATTATCCTCAAGGGACGGGATCCCCGTGATGCCTGGGCCTTTGCACAACGGATCTGCGGGGTCTGCACCCTGGTGCATGGTCTCGCCTCGGTCCGATCGGTCGAGGATGCCTTGAATTATCAGATTCCGCAGAATGCCCAGCTGATCCGCAATCTGATGATCGGCGCCCAGTATATCCATGACCATGTGATGCATTTTTATCATCTGCATGCCCTGGATTGGGTGGATGTGGTTTCCGCCCTTTCCGCTGATCCGGGCAAGACGGCTGAACTTGCGCAATCTGTGAGTAACTGGCCAAAAGCCTCTCCCGGTTACTTCTCCGATGTGAAGAAGAAACTCAAAGGCTTTGTTGAAGCCGGGCAGTTGGGTATTTTTGCCAAAGCCTATTGGGGGCATTCGGTTTATAAACTTCCTCCCGAGGCGAACCTTATGGCGGTGGCTCACTATCTTGAGGCGCTGAGCTGGCAGAGGGATGTGGTGAAGTTACATGCCATCTTTGGTGGCAAGAATCCACATCCCAATTTTCTGGTGGGTGGGGTTGCATCGGCGATCGATCTCAATTCAGATTCTGCGATCAATACCAAGAAGCTCTCGCAGGTACAGGATGTGATCACCAAGATGCGGGAATTCACCGATCAGGTCTATGTGCCCGATACCCTCGCGGTGGCCAGTTTCTACAAGGATTGGGGCGAGCGTGGCGAAGGCCTGGGTAACTTCCTCTGTTATGGGGATCTGCCCGGAACCTCGATGGATGACCCAGACAGCTTCTTCTTCCCCAGTGGAGTGATTCTGGATCGGGATCTCTCTACGGTACATCCGCTCGATCTCAACAGTGCCGATGAGATTCAGGAGCACATCTCACACTCCTGGTACGACTACTCTGGTGGCAAGGATCAGGGATTGCACCCCTATGATGGCGAGACCAATCTCAACTACACAGGTCCGGAGTTGCCTTACAAACACCTCAATGTGGAGGAATCCTACTCCTGGTTGAAGGCACCCAGATGGAAGGGCAAGGCGGTCGAAGTTGGGCCGCTGGCCCGGGTGCTGATGCTCTACGCCAAAGGCCATGAGCAGACCAAAGATCTGGTCGGCATGACCTTGAGCAAACTGGATCTGCCCGCCAGGGCACTCTTCTCCACACTAGGACGTACGGCGGCCAGAACCCTGGAGACCAAGATCCTCGCTGACGCCATGCAGGGCTGGTATGACCAGTTGGTGGCGAATATCAAAGCCGGCGATACCAAAACCTTCAATGAAGCGTTATGGGATCCATCCACTTGGCCGAGTGAATGTCGAGGTGTGGGTTTCATGGAGGCTCCCAGAGGCGCCTTGGGTCACTGGATCGTGATCGAGGACGGCAAGATTGCCAACTATCAGGCGGTGGTGCCGAGTACCTGGAATGCGGGACCTCGGGATCCTGGCGGTCAACCCGGCGCCTATGAGGCTGCGCTGCAGGACAATCATCAGTTGGCCGATGTCAAGCAACCGGTGGAGATTCTCAGAACCATCCACAGCTTCGATCCCTGCATCGCCTGTGCCGTCCATCTCTCGGATGAAGAGGGCGAGGAGATGTTGCAACTGAAGGTAACCTGATCCATAACCTCTACCCTGGCTATGGAGGAGCTGATTTCTCCATAGCCAGATTGCCGCTTCAAAACAGTGCCTACGACAACATTCGAGGCAATATTAGAACGAACCTCAAAAATTCCTGCCTTTCAGCTTGATTTCATAATCATCAGCCATGCTTACTCTCATCCAGGCAAATTAACACTGGATCTGTCTGTTTAATTAAAATTGGATGAATCTATGAGTTCCAAGCGCATGATAAAGGTATGGGATCCGTTTATACGGCTTTTTCATTGGTCATTGGTCGCTGCTTTTGCAATCTGTTGGGTGACAGAAGATGAACTGATCGATCTGCATGTCTTTGCGGGTTATCTTGTCGCAGCTCTGCTGATGGCTCGTGCGGTTTGGGGGGTGATTGGTACACCCTATGCGCGCTTCAGCGACTTTGTATCTACGCCTAGAAAAGTCTTGAGCTACTTAAAGGATCTGCTCAAATTCAAAGCAAAACGTTTCATCGGGCACAATCCTGCCGGTGGTGCGATGATTGTCAGCCTGATGATCTGTCTTATGCTTGCAGTCATTAGCGGCTTGCTGTTGTATGGTGCAGAGGGATTTGGTCCTTTGGTTGATCTCTCCTTATTAGAGCTCACTCGTAGCAGTGAACTGTTTGAGGAGATTCATGAATCGTTTGCCAACCTCACCCTTTTGCTGGTTCTTCTGCATCTTGCCGGGGTGCTGTTTGGCTCAGTGATACACCGGGAAAATCTGCTCATGGCGATGATAACCGGCAAAAAAAGGAGATGATTAACTTGTTTGGTAGGATTACAGACGATCACACTGACAGCTTAATCTGCAAACTTGTGTTCAACTTCGTATATTGATACCAGATCACAGGCACGAATTCTGGCAGAACAGTCGTCTAATTAAAAAGAAACAGCAGGGAGGCTGTGAAAGTGTCACATCAGTTACCACCCATCTCTCTGTCTCCGGGTGCATCACGGCATAGATTACTTTGGTTGAGATCACTCTATCTACTGACGTTTCTGGCCATTGTATCAGCACCGATAGCATTCAGTATCAAATTGGTACTGTTGTCATTGCTTGCAGTCACTAGATGGTCTGCAGACAGACATATTGGCCTGTTCAGTGCGAACGATGTGGTTGGTGCAGAAATCAAAAGCAGCGGCCGGTCAAGAATTCAGTTGCTTGATGGCAGTAATTTCAGAGCCCAGCTGCGTAGGGACAGCGTCGTCACACCTTGGGTGATTCTGTTGCGCTTTGATGTCAAAAGCCGTTGGCGGTGTCCCGTAATGGTGCTGTTCATGGACTCTTTAGCCACTGAAGAGATGCGTCAGTTAAGGGTATTCCTGATGCATGGCAGTTTCAGCAACCAGGAAGCCTGATTATGCTTTCAGGAGTCGTTTTTAAGATACGGATACCCAGTTGATCAATAGGGAGAGTAGGCTTCTGGGATCAAGATGGTCGGTTTGTTCTGCACGCGATCGTCCCGGTAGGGGAAGTCGAGGGTGAAATGGAGGCCTCGGCTCTCACGCCGACATTGTGCCGAGCGGATGATCATATCGGCTACATCGACCAGGTTTCTCAGCTCCAGAAGAT
>JAHRHW010000124.1 GCA_019100305.1 Candidatus Thiodiazotropha taylori
TTGAGTGAATCTCCCTGGCTAAATTTGAGATAACGGGATTGCAGTGACTTCCTATACTTGTCTTTATCAAGGAGATTTGATTGTCAGGAGGAAGTGAGTAGTCACTTAGTGACTGGTTCAGAACTTTATGGCGATGAGTTGGCCATCCCTGTTGGTACACTGTTATCGCAACGTTTATGTGGCAGGATCGAAAGGTTTCAATCCTATGGAGAATCGACTCAACGAGAAGAAGGTCAAACGGCAAGCCGAAGTCACGGCTGATGCCCTATTGGATCTGATTCAGGGATTGATCGATGAAATGCCCACAGCTGGAGATCAACAGCCCAGGCTGGATCTGGAGTGTCGTCTGGAGCGGGACCTGGGATTGGACAGCCTCGCACGTACTGAGTTGATTTCCCGGATCAATAAACGATTCAATCTACTCATGCCTGATGAGGCGCTGCTCGCGGAAACACCCCGCACACTATTGATCCTGATGACACAAGTCGCCGGTTTGCCAGCAACTCAGGTAACAGAGGCAAGGCCATCACTCCCGGATAGCAATGTTCCTTTTCCCACCAGTGCATCCACTCTGATGGAGGTATTGTCGTGGCATCTGCATCATCAGCCAAAGCGAGTTCACATACTCTACTATGGCAGTGATGAAAGTCCCGTTGAGATGAGTTATCAAGCTCTCTGGTCGGGTGCGTCGAGGGTGGCTTCCAGTTTGGCGCAACGATCGATCAGGCCGGGAGACCGGGTCGCCTTGATGTTACCAACCAGTGAGAGCTACTTTTACAGTTTTTTCGGCACCCTGCTGGCGGGTGCCGTACCGGTACCCATCTATCCACCGACTCGCCCCTCCCAACTGGAAGAGCATCTGACCCGCCACAGTCGCATACTTGAGAATGCGGGTGTGCGTCTGCTGATTACCATTCCAGCGGCCCACAAGGTGGCACATCTACTCAAGATGCAAGTGCCATCTTTGCGCCATATCGTCGACTGGAGCGAACTCGACAGTGGATCGGATGCGCCACCATCGGTCGTCAGGCAGACTGACGACATCGCCTTTCTGCAATACACCTCCGGGAGTACCGGAGATCCCAAGGGAGTCATGCTCAGCCATGCCAATCTTCTGGCCAACATCCGAGCCATGGGCGAGGCGGTTAAGGTTACCCCCGAAGATGTGTTCATCAGCTGGCTCCCGCTCTACCACGATATGGGGCTGATTGGAGCCTGGCTCGGCAGTCTCTACTTCGGCGTGCCACTGGTGGTCATGTCTCCACTGCGTTTTCTGGCGCGTCCCTCCCGCTGGTTGTGGGCGATCCACCACCACCGGGGTACCCTCTCCGCATCCCCAAACTTTGGTTACGAGCTCTGTCTCAACAGGATCCCGGACGAGGAGATCGCCGGACTCGATCTGAGTAGCTGGCGTTTCGCCTTCAATGGTGCAGAGCCAGTCACTGCAGCGACCTTGCAGGGATTTACCAAGCGCTTTGCAGCCTATGGCTTTGATGCGGCTGCACTGGCTCCAGTTTATGGGTTGGCGGAGTCGGCGGTGGGTTTGGCTTTCCCGCCATCCCAACGCGGTCCGGTCATCGATCGAATCAACAGGGATCGATTCATGCTCAATGGGGAAGCGGTTCCGGCGACAGAGAACGATCCTGAACCTATGGCGGTGGTCGGCTGTGGGCGAGTGCTCCCCGGTTATCGCGTTCAGGTTGTCAATGGTAACAATCTGCCTCTGCCTGATCGCAAGGAGGGACGCTTGGAGTTTCAGGGGCCATCCGCCACAAGCGGTTATTTCGACAACCCGGCAGCCACAGCGAAGCTCTACCGCGACGGCTGGCTGGATACCGGGGACCGGGCCTATCTGGCGGATGGGGAGATCTATATTACGGGACGCCTGAAGGAGATGATCATCCGTGGCGGACGCAACATCTATCCCTACGAGCTGGAGCAGCAGTTGGGCGAGTTGGAGGGGATCCGTAAGGGGTGTGTGGCACTCTTTCCCAGCAACGATCCCGCCACAGGAAGTGAACGTCTGATCGTTCTGGCAGAAACACGGGAGACGGACCCGCAACGCAAGGCACAACTTCGCCAGGCGATCCTGGAGCGCTCCACCGACATGCTGGGAATGCCTCCCGATGATCTGTTATTGGCGCCACCGCACACAGTGCTGAAGACCTCGAGCGGAAAATTGCGGCGAGGCGCGATGCGGGAACTCTACGAGCGTGGAGGCCTGGAGCGCCGCCAACGCCCGCTGGTGCTGCAGGTGATAAGTCTGTTGATATCGGGCATGGGGCGTGGGTTACGCAGTCTCTTTCAGCGTGCCAAAAGCTATCTGTTTGCATCCTATGCCTGGATCGTCTTCATGATCCTGGCGCCGCTGGTCTGGCTCAGTGTCCTGTTGCTGCCACGCCTCTCCTGGCGTTGGGCTGTGGTGCGTAGGGCGATTCGCATGCTGCGTTGGTTTACAGCCACACCGCTCAGTGTGGTGGGGATTGAAAATCTTCCGTCAGAAAACCAACCAGTCATACTGGTAGCCAACCACTCAAGTTATCTCGATACGCTGGCGTTGATCGATGGTTTACCAAGAAATTTCATCTATGTGGCGAAACAGGAGCTGGCAAACAAATCTTATGTCAGGCTATTCCTGCAGCGACTCGACACGCTGTTTGTCGAACGCATCGACAGCCGGCGCAGTGTGATGGCTGTTGGTGAATTTGCCAGCCAGCTCGCCTCCGGACGATCGCTGGTCTTCTATCCGGAAGGCACCTTTCGGGCGGAACCGGGGCTGTTACCGTTTCGCATGGGCGCGTTTGTTGCCGCGACCCAGAATGGCATACCCGTTGTACCGGTTACGATCAGAGGAACCCGCGCCATACTAAAGGACGATACCAATTTTCCTCAGCACGGCGCAGTGCGGATCATCATCGCACCCGCCATTGAACCAGAAGGTGATGATTGGGCAGAGGCGGTTCGTCTCAAAGATGCGGCCAGAGAGGTGATTTCCCGCGATTGTAACGAGCGGAGTCTTGGATTGGATGATCAGGTCGATCTGAAAGAGTAATTCCACTACCAACAAACCTTCAATTAAAGTCTTAAACCTCTATTGGTTGTTCATGGTTTACCTGAATCAGGCTGACACTTTGAATCTGTTCCGGTTTCTGATGGGTCGTTCTGGATTAATTGCTTATCGCGAAGATAGTTCATCACGCTTTCTGCTGTGAACTTGGTTGCAGGAAGGATATCCATGCCGATGCTCTTCAAGCCTTTTGCAGTCCACTCGTTGCAAGTGTTCAGCATATGATAGCTACCGGCACCTTTGTAGAACTGACTGTCACCATAAATGCCTTCGCTGAGTGGTTCCACTTCAGCCGAACTGCTCACACTGAAACTGTTTGAGATAAACGCCACCAATGAGTCGATCTCTTTGTCATTCAAACAGAGCCGCTCTATTTCACTGTTGCCGAAATAACCTCGGACATTTTCCGGTACGGCCACCGCATGAATCACGGTTTCGGTTGGCCAGAAGAGTGCTCTTAAGGCAAGAGCAGCGGTGATCTCCTCGGCCTGATAAAATTTCTTGTCACCCCAGCCGAACTCGATATTACTGCTGAGTCCAAAACGCTCCTCTAGAGCGGGAATGGAGTCATAGACTTCAGTCGAGGGAATGACAAAGCCGGTATGCCATTCGTGACTGACGACATAGACCTGATGAGCTCCGATTGAGCGATAGTCATCCGCGTGTTGAATAACATTGGGTTTATCGGAACAGGCAGGCAGGAAGAGTAGAGTGGCAAGGGAGATCGATGCCTTCAGGTATTGCTGGATGAAGGCTCCAGTCAGCTTGTCTGTGCTGATTATCGTCCCTTTAAACATAAGCAGTTCACAGTGAATGGTTCGGTATAACCCGCATCATAATTATTAAAAATATCTTTTTTAATTATTGAGATCATGCTGATGATCGCTGTGTTATTAATAATCAGTATTGACTATACGGTTTTTTCGTCGAAACCTATTGATTACAGATGGCTTTTACGTGGGAGGATTTATGGCAAACAGCCAGACTCATTCCATTATCGGTTATGTCTGAATTCTGTAAATCTCATATAAAACGACAAGATAAAGATGAATTATGGTGTAAATAGTCACAGAGACCTAGAGTTATACTGCAGAATATCTGTGAGTTTTACACTGCAGGTTATTTAGAAAATTATTAATAAATTACTCTCTAAACCTATTTTTTGCTCCCTTGATATGCCGGTAGGTTGCTTTTATTCTAATTTGATAACCATGTCTTATGGCGAATCAAAATAACTATACCCCAGAGGAGAAAGCAATGCTGGTAAGTGACTATATGAGTTCATCCCCCGTTACCGTTCAGCAGGAAGATAACTATGATCTGGCATTTGAGATCATGGAAGAGAAGAACATGCATCATCTGCCGGTTGTTGACGAGGGAAACCAGGTCGTTGGCATCGTTACCCGGCGAGATTTGCAGTTGGCCGCACGCTATTTCAAGGAAGCACCCGTAGAGATTTCAGAAGTCATGCATACGCCTGTCTTGACAACCTCAGCAGGCACTTCACTTGCCACAGCAGCACAGCAGATGAATGACAATCGAATCGGTTGCCTGCCGGTTCTGAGCGACGACCAGCATGTTGCCGGTATGCTGACTGAAACAGATCTGTTCCGCGCATTGACTGACCTATTGAAGAACTGAAAAAGAGGTCAGTGAGGCGAACTACGGGACACCCAATGTTTGATTAAAGAATCCTGTTGTACTGCTTGAATGTTTTTTTTGATTCTTTCTATGCGTAGACAATGGGTGTCCTGATCATTCGTCAAGGAGAGAGATATTAGTAGCCAGACATTGAATCGGGTTGGTGCTACTGATGTCCAGAGCACTGATAGTGGCGACTGCGCTTAGGCACAGTACCCTCGCTGCATTCATCCCAGACTATCCCGCCTTCTGCCAGTGATGGAACCAACACCAGGGTTTTGCCACTCAGATCATTGGATTCGATCAACAGCAATTGATGCCACCAGGAGATTCCCCAATCGATATCCTGGGTATCGTAAGTAATCTCGATACGGCCCCCATGCTTGAGGTGAATCGAACCAATATGGTGATCGTCAATGGTCACTTCTGAGGTGAAGTTTGAATCCATAGCGGCATCGGGAAAAACACCGTGTTTGGCCTGATGCGCTTCAACGGCAAGCTGAACCGGATAGGCAGTTTTGACTCCGCTTGCTGTGATGGAAGCTGCAACATAACTGAAGTTGTCAATTGGAAAAATGAGTGCGCCAAGCATCCCCAGCGTGCCGAAAACAGTCAGAAGTGTGCCAAAGGTAGCTTTCACGTGTCACTCTTACCAGTCGGAGAGAGAGTGACACTATCATAACCAGAGCGAAAAACACTCAGTACCGTTGAAGGATGGGCTGAACGGTCGATTACGCCGGAAATGCAATGGCCGCATAGATGCGGCCATTGTCTGTTCAGGGTCAATATAACGCCTGATAACTTACAGGCATTACGATTTAAGCCGCCAAAGCCTCAGCCGGTATGGCATAGTCGTATCCCAGGTCATGAGCCACCGCCTCACAGGTTACCTTGCCACGGTAGATGTTGAGCCCTTCGAGGAAAGAGGGGTTCTCCAACAGTGCGGCACTGTAACCCTTGTCCGCCAATGACAAAGCATAGGGCAGGGTGACGTTGTTGAGGGCATAGGTGGAGGTGCGCGGTACCGCCCCCGGCATATTGGCGACACAGTAGTGGACCACGCCATCCACCACATAGGTGGGATCGGCATGGGTGGTGGGTCTGGAGGTTTCAAAGCAACCTCCCTGGTCGATGGCGACATCCACCAGTACCGAACCGGTCTTCATTGACTTGAGCATCTTACGGGTTACCAGTTTGGGTGCTGCGGCTCCTTTAACCAGTACACCGCCCACGACAAGATCGGCACCGAGTACATGATCATTCAGAGCAGCGCGGGTGGAGTAGACCGTCCTCAGAGCCGCGCCGAAGCGACCGGAGAGGCGATTGAGAACCTCGATGTTGCGATCCAGCACTGTCACATCAGCACCCATACCCAGGGCCATCTGGATGGCGTTTTCGCCCACTACGCCGCCGCCGATCACAACCACCTTGGCCGGCGCCACACCGGGAACACCGCCCAGAAGAATCCCTTCACCGCCATGGGCGCGCTCAAGTGCGCTGGCTCCGGCCTGGATCGACATACGACCCGCCACCTGGGACATGGGGGCTAACAGGGGCAGGCCGCCATGACCATCGAGTACGGTTTCATAGGCAATGCAGACCGCGCCGCTGTCGATCAGATCGCGGGTCTGTTCCGGATCGGGTGCCAGATGCAGATAGGTGAAGAGGATCTGCTCCTCACGCAGCATCTGACGTTCGATCGCCTGGGGCTCCTTGACCTTGACGATCATATCCGCCTGGGCGAACACCTCGGCCGCGTCTGCAACCACCCTGGCGCCTGCCTTTGTGTAATCTTTATCGCTGCAGCCGATGCCGGCACCGGCCTGGGTCTCAACGATAACCGGATGTCCATGGGCCACCATCTCCTGCACACTGGCCGGTGTCATGCCGACCCGGTATTCATGGTTCTTGATCTCTTTGGGTACACCGACAAGCATCTCGCTCTCCTCATCAATTGTTGGGCTGATGAAGGAAACTGTAGTGAAAAAGCGTTTGAATTGGATTGCAAAATCACCCGTGAAGTCCTTTAATATTCGTAGAAAACACTATATCTAACCTAATTATTGAAAGAATATTCGAAAAATGGCTTTTGACCGTATAGATCGCACCATCCTGAACCAGCTCCAGGCGGATGGGCGCATCACCAATGCCCAGCTGGCGGAGCGGGTCAATCTCTCCCCCTCAGCCTGTCTGCGCCGGGTGCATGCCCTGGAAGAGCGTGGCGTCATCGAACGCTACACTGCACTGGTCAACCAGGAAGCAGCGGGCAAGCCGAGCAACGTCTTCGTGGAGATCTCCCTTAATCGCCAGAGCGAGGAGGCGCTGGAAGCGTTCGAACGCCAGGCTGCCGAGAGTCCTGATATTCAGGAGTGCCATCTGATGGCGGGGGATTTTGATTACCTGGTGCGGGTCGCTGTTGCCGATGCCAAGGATTATGAGCGGATTCACAAGAGCCAGCTGAGCCGTCTGCCTCACGTAGCGCATATCAAGACCAGTTTTGCACTGCGTACCATTTGTAAGAAAACAGCGTTTGAGTTTTGATTGGAGTCTGGTTCGATAGCGGAAGAGACTAAAAGAGCTTAAAGAAGTCAGGGCCCTTTATTTCTTAACTTAATAGACTGACCTTAAGTTTAATCGCCAACGAGGTCCAACCAACCAGGTGATCTGACATCGATCAGCTAAATAGGAAGAATCGGGCGTTTTGTACACTTTTGACTGCAGATTGCAGGGTCAAAGTTAAGATGGCCTTCCACCTTCTGAGAGAATGGGATATGCCTATCGCATCGTAATCCCTTGGTTTCACGAATTACTCAAATTATATATCTAGTAAACGGTTGCGGGCCGTGAGCATCGAGTTCACGGCCCGCTTATCAGGTTTTCAGGGATGAGAGGAATTAAAATGAGTAGAAGCTGTAACGCCTGGTTGAGTAAGGATTCACGTTGTAACGACTCGTTGAGTAGGGGTTCACGTTGTAACGTGCCGTGCTATAAGAGGTGGTATATCGTCTGGTTAACATCCGCTGTGCAGCAAGT
The DNA here is from genome assembly GCA_019100305.1 of Candidatus Thiodiazotropha taylori. Classification (GTDB taxonomy): domain Bacteria; phylum Pseudomonadota; class Gammaproteobacteria; order Chromatiales; family Chromatiaceae; genus Thiodiazotropha. The sequence goes on from JAHRHW010000124.1 coordinate 7,742, forward strand.
GCCTGTGCTGGTGAGTTGTAACCGTATCTACCGCCCTGTTTTGCAGCCAGTTCTTTTGCGGTCATTTCAGTATCCATGTTCAGATCTTCGATTTTGATAGTCATGTCATTCTCCAAGTTGTTTTGTATAGGGTTGCTTGAGTAGCACTTAGGTAATTGCAGAAACAGTGCCAACTTTTTGTAAGTCACTTAGAGAAATTTATAATTACTTATTAAAACAATGAGTTAAATTAGTTCTACCCACAGTGGCGTGATCTCGGTCTGGTGCAGAAGTTTGTGCGCAGCGGGGGTATGTTAGGGAAAAAATAACAAATAAGTTTCAATTAATGTTATCTGTTGGGGGGAGCTAATAGGGTCAGAACTTTTATATGAGCAAAAAAAGGGCTCTGACCCCTTTAAACTTATTAACCCTAGTTATTACCGCGATGAAGGAACTCTTATTTAGGGTTATACATCCCAATATTAGAGAGAAACCACTGATAGATGCCTGCAGTCCTGGCAAGTGAAAATGATTGGAGCGTTCGATCATGGAGAAATGGTTAAAAGGCACGATAGTCGAAAAGCGTCACTGGAGTGATAAGCTCTACTCGCTACGCCTCCAGGCTCCGGTGGATGCCTTCATCGCTGGGCAGTTCACCCGTCTGGCCCTCGAAATCGACGGCGAGCGTGTGGCGAGACCCTACTCATTCGTCAACCCACCGCAGGATGAGCTGCTCGAAGTCCATTTCAACGAAGTGGAGAATGGCCCCTTAAGTACTAGGCTAGCTGCACTGGAGCCGGGTGATCAGGTCTGGGTTTCTGCCAAAGCCAATGGCTTTTTCACCCTCGATCAACTGCCACAGAGTGAAAACCTCTGGCTGATCGCCACTGGAACAGCGCTGGGTGTCTATCTCTCCATTCTGCGTACCGAGCTTCCATGGCAGCGATTCCAACAGATCGTCCTGGTACACAACGTCCGCTACAAGGATCAACTCAGCTATGGTGAGGAGATCACCAATCTGACACAGCGTTACGGCGAGCGTTTCCGCTATCTACCGATCATCAGTCGGGAGCAGGTGGATGATGCCCTCCAGGGGCGCATTCTGGCTGCCCTCGAGGATGGTCGTCTTGAGAAGCGGGCGGGTGCTGCGCTCACCCCGGAAAAGTCACACGTAATGCTATGCGGGAACATGGGTATGATCCGGGAGGTCTCTGCAGCTCTGGAGTCCCGGGGCATGCGCAAACATCGCAAGAAGGAGCCGGGGCACTTTACCACAGAGAAGTATCACTGAGCCTTGTTTGGCAGATTAGTGCCGATTGCTTGCCCATTTCAGCTTAAGTTTCACGATCCCTCAACAAGATTAAGGGGGGTAAAGCACTTTAAACCGATAAACCAATCTGCTTGTGATTGAAAAGGGCTCTGACCCCTTTAATTGTTATTGCGTCCCAGTTTATTGCGTATTATTGCCGACAAGGTTTGCAATTCACAGTAGGGCTCTATAAGGTGTGAGGTTCTGCAAGATCTTAGTCCTTCCTTTAAAACCTGATATTCGCTGTCTCCTCGCTAGATACACCCGAATCAAGTTGTACAGTGTTTTTCCAAGATTTGTGGTGAACGTCCGTCTTAAAGTCGGATAAATATTAATATATTTGAGGTATATAGTGATGTCTGAAAAACAAACCGGAACCGTCAAGTGGTTCGATAGTGGCAAAGGTTTTGGCTTTATTGAAAGGGAATCAGGAAAAGACCTGTTCGTCCATTTCCGCTCCATCGTCGGTGAAGGCCACCGCAACCTGATGGACGGTCAAAAGGTTGAATTTACCGAGACCCAGGGTCCCAAAGGGCCACAGGCGGAAAACGTCGTCCCACTGTAATCCGCAGTCCAGAAAGAACTTGCCTCACTCACGAGGTAAGTTCCTCCTCCTCTCTCCGAGTCGCATCAATCCCGTCTTTCCGAGATCGATTGACCAACATTCATTCAACAAAGGCCACTCACATTGATCACCCTCTCAGTACGCGGACTGCCAAAATCGACGACCGAAGCCTCTCTCACCGCCCTGTTTTCTGAATACGGAACTGTGCGTTCCCTCAAACTGGTAAAAGACCTCTTTTCCGGCGAGTGCAAAGGCTTTGCAACCCTCGACATGGAAGGTCATGAGGCCCGCGCAGCGATTGCCGCACTCGACAGCAGCGAACTCAATGGAAGTCTGATACGTGTGGGACCCGATCGAGGTAAAAAAGGACGTGGCGGTAAACGACGTTAGTTCTGTCTGAATCGATGAAAATGGAGGCTTCCATCTATTCACATGCGGAAATTGTCACAACTGATTCCCCAGTTTAATCAAATACACCGTTTTTCATTCATCAATGATCGCTGACTTAGCGCTTTTGTAGTGAGGCATCATTGATAAAAAAGGGCTCTGACCCCTTTTATTCAAGCAGCAATTCTATTTTGTATGTGAGTGATGCAAGCCTGATATGAATAGGTATGTGCCTTCATATATTGGAAATATTTGGGGTGGGTGTCTTTTTTTAATTGCTATATGAACCGGTACTCCGGGCAAATAAAATCGAAGCTTTCTTGGCATCGTTTCTTCCTTGAAATCGATTAAAAAAATAACTCTATCAGACTTAGTGGAAATCCTTAAAGGGCTTTGACCCCTTTAA
>JAHRHW010000125.1 GCA_019100305.1 Candidatus Thiodiazotropha taylori
TCTGTTTTTGCCAGGTCAGAGGAATGATATTGCGGATGATCTGCTCCACCCTGGCGGTGGTAAGCAGCTCCGCCAGTTGTTTATCGCTGCTATCCGCCACCCGCTCCCATCCTTTGACATTCAGGAACAGCATGGAGACTGAGGTGGTGGTAATGACCGCCAACAGCAACAGAGCGATCATGATCTCCAGCAAGGTAAAACCACCACAGTGACGGGTTTGACCTGAGCTGATGCGAAAATCGGATCTGCCAACCTCAGGGTTTTTCACGAATCACCCCAATTCGACTGAAGGTCAACTCCCGTGCCCCACCGGGGGCATCCCAACTGATCGTCAATGTCTCTTCGACCCCGACCAGAGGCAGTGCCACAAGTTTCGCATCGTTCCAGCTGTAGGGTTGACGCAGATAGGTCCAGGTATAGGTATCCAGCTCGACTCCCCGCTCACTGTAGCTCTCCGTATCGATCTCTGCACTCATCTGCTCAAGCCGGGATTGGGCGATAGAGACCGCTTCAAAATAGTGCGAGGCTACCTGATGATTTCGAACAGCGCCGGAGTTGATGCGCAGAATGACGCTCATCGTCATGGCGAGAATGACGAAGGCCACCAGCACTTCGATCAGAGACATTCCCTCAGACTTTGAACGACGCATCTTCGTTAAAATCACTGCTGTCGAGTATCTCTACCCGGCTGGTCAACCAGTCCACCGTAATGACAAAACCGCGACTCTTGTTACCCAGTCTGATTAACCCACCACTGGAACTGCCGTCCGGATAGAAGTGCAAGACCAGAATCTGTTGACGATTTGCACTCGTCTCTGCAATAAAACTGATGCCCTCTGGCAACTGCCTTACTTCACCCTGATTGACCAGATCACTCTGATATTGATCGGTCTGCAACTGAAAAGTGATTTTTGATTCGCTACCGGAAATGATTGCGGATTGTTGTACAAAACGAATCTCCTGAACCAGATCCCTGGCGGCGGCTTTCAACTTCAGTGCCGGGAAAGCTTTGTGCATCAACGGCGGTGTCAGGGTGAACATCATGGCCATCAATACCAGCACCAGCATCATCTCAATCAGTGTGAATCCCTGGCTTTGAAAGTTCAATCTACTCATAGGGAAACCAGTGAGTTAACGCCCAGGATGGCCACCAGGATCGACATCACCACACCGGCAATGATCAAACCGAGCACCAGAATCATCACCGGTTCAACCAGGCTGAGTGCTCTTTTAATCAGCGTCTGGGTCTCCATATCGAGAATCTCTGCGGTCTGCATCAACATCGTCTCCAACTGGCCCGACTCTTCACCAACTCGGATCATCTGCAGGGCAAATTGAGGAAACTGGGCATATTCCGCCAGCGGGTCGGCCAGCCTCTGACCGGAACGCAGATGCTTGATCACCTGATCCATGCCATCGGCGATGACAAAATTGCCAATGGTATCCTTAACGATCGCCACAGATTTCAACAACGGGACGCCATTTTCCAAAAGAGTCCCCAGGGTTCTGCAGAAACGGGCCGCTTCCACCTGCTTGACGATCGGCCCGATCACTCCCAGGTTGAGCAACCGACCATGCCAGCGTTTCGCCGACTGTTTGTGGCTCATCTGCCACTTGAAAAAGAGAATCATCAGGATCACCCCGAGTGCCAGTGCCCAGCCGTAATCCTGCAGGAAGGTCGCCATACCCATGGTGATCTGGGTGGAGAGAGGCAGCGCCTCCCCCATATCCATGAACAGTTCACTGAACTGGGGAATCACATAGGTCAGCAGGACCAGGATCGATGTGATGGCGACAAACAACAGGATCGCCGGATAGATCAGTGCTGAAATCAGTGAGCTTCTCACCTCCTGGGCCTGTTCCAGATTCACCGAGAGCCTTGAAAGCACGCTCTCCAGAGCACCACCCGCTTCACCGGCCCGTACCATCTGAATGTAAAAGTTGCTGAATAACTCCTCCTCCTTGGCCAGAGAATCGGCGAACGAGTGGCCGCTCTTCAGGCTGTCACGAATACTCATCAGGTGCTGGCTGAACAGGGAGTCGTCTCCGGAGATCGAGACGAGGATGCCAAGTGCCGAGTCGAGGGGTTGACCGGAGTGAAGCAGGGTCGCCAGTTCACGCGTAAAGGCGACCACCTGACCCTGGGAAATCTTTTTACGTTTAAACAGCTTGCGCGAGGTTTGACGACTCTTCTGCAGGCTCTCTTCGACGCGGATTGGCACCTGACCATTGAGGTGTATCTGGTTCACCGCATGTTCCCGGCTTACCGCTTCGAGCACCCCTTCGATGATCTCACCATCCGATGAAACTGCTTTGTAGAGAAAAGAGGCCATCAACTCTCCTGGGTGACTCTGAGCACTTCTTCCAGTGTGGTAACACCTCGCGCCACTTTATGCAGCCCATCCTCATACATCGATTTTGCCCCTTCCCGTTTGGCGCAGGCGGCCAAAGCATGTTTGTCTTTACCCTGCAGTATCAGAGACTGCATCGCTTCGCTCAACTCGATCATTTCGATGATCGCACTTCGTCCACGGTAGCCACTGCCACCGCATTGATCACAACCGACGGCCTTGTATAAGGTGGGAGATTCCTGAATAGCGGAGAATCGGGCCAGAATCTCCGCCGGCGGCGTATACGACTGCTTGCAATGGGGACAAAGATTGCGCACCAGTCGTTGCGCAACAACTGCATTCACTGTCGAGGTAAGCAGAAACGCTTCGATCCCCATATCGAGAAACCGGGTGATACTGCCGGCGGCATCATTGGTGTGCAGGGATGAGAGCACGAGATGGCCGGTCAGTGCCGATTGGACGGCGATCTTGGCAGTCTCCTGATCACGGATCTCACCGATCATGATCACATCTGGATCCTGCCTTACGATCGAGCGCAAAGCCTCACTGAAGCCGAGTCCGATACTCGATTTCACCTGGATCTGATTGACTCCCTCAATATTGTATTCAACCGGATCCTCGACCGTGAGGATCTTTCTTTCGGGGCGGTTGAGATAGTTCAACGCAGCATACAATGAAGTGGTTTTACCACTGCCGGTGGGGCCGGTTACGACGACGATGCCGTGGGGCCGATCGAGAATCTCCAGCAGGCGCTTTTCGGTGGCACTCTCAAAGCCAAGACTGGCAAAATCCAGATTCAGTTCATCCCGTTGCAACAGCCTCAGCACCATACTTTCACCATGCAGTGTCGGTACGGTGGAGACACGCAGATCCAGGGTAGCGCCATGCACACGGATCTTGAATCGCCCATCCTGGGGCAGCCGGCGCTCTGCGATATTCAGGTGGGCCATGATCTTGATACGGGAGATCAGGGCCGGTGCCATATTGATTGATGGGTGTTCTGTCTCACGCAACAGACCATCGACCCGATAGCGAATCTTCAGCACCTGTTCGAAGGGTTCGATGTGGATATCGGACGCTTTGCTGGAAACCGCTCTTTGGATGATCTGGTTGACCATCTTGATGACCGGCGCTTCACTGGCCAGCTCTTTGAGTTGCTCCACATCATCCAGCAGCAGTTGGTGCTCCAGTCCATCCCCTTACTCGGCAGAACCGCTCTTCTGCAGCTCATTGAAATGCTCCTGGATGGTCTCATCGATCTCACTCGCGACACCGGTGAGCAGTTTTACCGACTTACCACTGATCAGTTCCAGTGCTTCGACGACGAAGCGATCACTGGGATCGACCATAATCGCCAGAATGTGATCTTCCTGATCGTCGAACACCACCAGTCGATGCTGTTTGAGAAAGTTGGCGGAGATATTCTCACTGAGGTGGGCCAGATCCGGATAGTCTTTCCGTTCGACCAGCGGTACACCGCAGATCTCCACCAGGGCCTGGGCCAGATCACGATCTGAAATCAGCCCCAGTTGCAGCAGAATATTGCCGATCGACTCGTCGCTTTGCTGACTCTCCTTCAGCCGGACCGCCCGATCCGCATCGGCCATGCCGAGACGTCCGGAAGCCACCAACGCCACACAGATGGGTTGACTGGTATAGACCGGTTCCAGTTGCTCAGGATCTTCTGCCGAAAGGGTTTCGTTATTGATGCTGCGACTCGTTGTATTCATCCCATGCCTGTTTTCGGACTGCAGAATATTACATGCTCATTGTATCGCTACACTCTAGTGTAGCGTACCAATGGGATAGATCCTTTAGCGTCATATTACAAACGCCAGACAGTAGGGATAGGACCGTGATTATAGGCTGTACCTACACCTTCGCGACCGGTCGACTGGCAACGTCAAGGCTGAGCGCCCAGCGAATGTAACGCTTACTGCACTGCGCGGCGCCGGTAGAAGTCATCCTGAAACAGCGTGGCTTCTTTGATTTTGTCTCTCAGTTCCTGGGAGATATCAAAGGCTTCCTGCGGATTCCGTACCACTTTTGGTGTCAGGGTGATAATCAGTTCGGTGCGACTGACATCCTTTGTTGTGCTGCTGAACAGACTGCCGAGCAGTGGGATATGCATCAAACCGGGAATACCCGCTTGGCCACTGCTGGTGTTCTCTCGGATCAAACCGCCCAGCACCACAGTCTGGCCGTCATGTACCACAACCGTACTCTCAATGGTACGTTGAGAGATTGCCACATTGCCGCCACCGCCGATCGCAGGCGCCGAGCCTGGAGTACTCACTTCCTGACTCACCTCAAGGGTTACCATGCCACCTTCATTGATGCGGGGTGTGATCTGTAACAGGGTACCGGTATCGCGGAACTGCACCTCAGAGACGATCGGTGCATTAGGGTCCGTGGTGCTCTGTGAAGAGCGGGTAACGATTGGAATCTGATCACCGACCCGAAAACTGGCGGTCTGGTTGTCGATTACCATGATCTGCGGAGCAGAGAGAAACTTCACTGAAGACTCATTTTCCAGAATGTCGAAAAACACCTTCAGATCATCCAGGCTGTTGAACAGACCCAGGGCAAAGCCATCACCACCAACGCTGTCGGGCAGTGGTGAGCCCAGACCACCCTGGTAGGGACGCCCACCACCGGTGGAACCATTGAAGAACCAACGCACACCGTAGCTGAGGTTGTCAGACAGTTGCACTTCGGCGATGGTCGCCTCGATCATCACCTGTTTGGGCGCCACATCGAGCCGGGTGATGGTTGCTTTGATCTTCTGATAATCCTTGGGGCTGGCCATAACCAGAATCGCATTGTTGTCAGGATCGGCGATGATGGTCGCAGTCGATGCGGCACCACCACCTGGTTTCGTGCCTTCGGATTGAGCCGCTGCGGGGTCATCAGCAGCCAGTGTCGGCTGATCCTTGGTCAAGGCGGCTTCCCGATCCGCATTGCTGTTTTTCAGATCGATACCGGTGGTTGTCGGCGAACGTACGTTGGAACGCAGCAACGGATCGCTGTTGCTGAGCGGACCGGCGGACTCTGTAGCCGCCACTTCATTGCCAAATATGCTCTGCAGAATCGAGGCGATATTTTCCGCTTTGCCGTTTTTCAGGTGGTGGACATAGAGCCTGCGGTCAGGCGACTTGTCACTGCCCTGATCGAATTGAGCGATCAGACGGCGGGCTTCGTCGATATATCTGGGTTGCTGACTGATCACCATCACCGCGCCCAGCCTTTCCACCGGGATCAACTTGATCATATTACCCAAGGGTGAGGCATCACCATCCCCGAGAATATTTTTCAACTCATCGGTCAGAGTCTTTGCATCGGTGAATTTCAGCGGAATCAGACCGAAGGACATCCCGCTCAGCCAATCCACATCGAACATCTTGATGGTTTGCAGCAGATTGTTGATCTTCTGATAGGAACCACTGAGGATCATCAGATTTCTGCCTGGATCGATACGGATCTGCTCAGTTTTGGTGGTGAAGGATTCGAGAATCTTTTTCATCTCAACGGCAGAGATGTATTTAAGCGGAACGATCTGTACCCCCTGGCCGGCGCGCATTTTTGCCTGCCCCTGGCCTACCGAGGGTTTCAGTGCCATACCTTTCAGATCCGCCGCAGGAAGAATCTTGTAGAGTGCACCGTTACGCACCATCACCGCACCATTCATCTGCAGGATGTTCTCAAGAATCGGCAATACAGACTCCGTACTGACCGGATAGGTGGTGTGGATGGTGACTTTTCCCTGAACCTTATCGTCGATCAGATAGTTTTCCCGCAGAATCTCTTCAAAGATCACCTTCACCACTTCCCGCAGGTCGACCGCTTCGAAATTCAGGGTAATGTCCCCTTTCGCCGGTTGACTCTGTGATCTTGCCTGAGCCTTACGGTTGATGAATTCACCGCTGCCCTCACGGACAAAAAACTCGGGTTCACGTTTCACCTCCTGTGAAAGCACCAGTTCATTCTGATCACCCGCACTTGAGGCAGGCAGTTCGGGACGCTGCTGATTTAAGTAAGTCACCTCATTACCTTCGGCAGACTCATCCACCATGGGCTGCTGGGCGCAGGAAGCCAGTAGCATTGTCATGACTGCTGACAGCAAAACTACCGAAAATCTGTTCAATCTGTTACCCATTGGCTTTCCTGTGATCAATTCCTAAACTATCGGCAAGTATTCGAAAACCTTAGTCCTGACAGCTATTCAATGCTATTGCACAGCAGCAGAATCAACTCAATCCATCGTATCCGGTTTGATCAGAAATCTCCTAACACTATCTCAGCAGAAATCAGAGAATAGTATGATTGATGGGAGGGTGTATTTGCGTATGGGGTAACTCCTTACCTTTGATGCATAAAAACCCTACCATGACAGCTACAGTCCAGTGCGATCTTTGATGTGACAAATAATTAATAATAACAATTAGTTAAGAATTCACACTGATCACATAGGAAGCCCGTTCACTGCACCCAAGGTAGTAATAGACCTCATCCACTGGTAGTAGTAGTCAGCATATCGCCCGATATGTCCAGAGAATATAGTTAATTCACTGCCAGAGTGAACCTTATATAACAGGTATCTGCGCATTCGAGTAATTAATCGTCTTTTGTGGCGAACCAGGCATGCTTAACCGATTTACAACCGCTGTTTTACTGGCGGCCATCATCTTTTACCAACCGATGCTCCTTGCAGCGGCGGCACTGACTGCCGATGCGGAAAGGTTGGTTGCGGATGCCTCGGCGCATGATCGGGTGCCGGTGATTGTCCGGTTTGAAAAACAGTACAACGTCAGCGAGTTGAAGGAACAACACTTGAAATCCGAGCAATATCGGAGCCACAAAGAGAGCCGAACACTGAAGCGCAAGCAGTTTCGTCAAAGTGTCTTCAGCGGGCTCCAGCAGCAAACCCGGGAAGCCTCAGCCAGGTTGGCGGAACTGCTGAGAAAGCATGGAGTGAAAACCAAACTGAAGTCACTCTGGACGATCAACGGTATCGCTCTTGACGTCCCGACTGAGATGATCGATGAGATCGCAGCACTTCCAGGAGTCGAGCGGGTCACCGCTGACATGCGCCTTACCATGAACACCCCGGAAGTGGAGGATTACGATAGTCAGCCCCAGTGGAATATCGAGAAGCTGAATGCCGCAAGGCTCTGGGAGCGGGAGATTCGGGGTGAAGGAATTGTTGTCGGGATCATGGATTCCGGTGTCGATGTGAATCACCCGGACCTGGCTGACCGCTGGCGTGGCGGTGACAACAGCTGGTTCGATCCCTACGGTGATCAGGAGTTGCCCATCGACTTGGTCGGGCATGGCACTCAGGCACTCGGTTTGATCCTCGCGGGTGATGAGAGCGGCTATCAGGTGGGTATGGCCCCTGAAGCCAAATGGATTGCGGCACGAATCTTTGATAACGCCAACCAGACCACTCTCAGTGCAATCCATCTGGCGTTTCAGTGGTTGCTCGATCCCGATGGGGATCCACTCACAGATGACGCGCCACACCTGGTCAACAACTCCTGGGGATTCGCTAACACCATCAACCAGTGTTATCAGGAGTTTGATGAGGATATTCGCCTGTTGCGGGAAGCGGGTATCGGTGTGGTTTTTTCAGCAGGTAATTACGGCCCGTTTGCAGAGACCAGTATCAGTCCGGCGAATAACGCAGGATCATTATCGGTTGGCGCAATCGATATACTGGATGAGATCGAGTTTCAGAGCAGTCGTGGTCCGAATGCCTGTGACGGCGGAATCTACCCGAAACTGGTAGCCCCAGGCTCACAGGTCTATACCACCGACAGACTTCCGGTTGCCTATAACGTGGTTTCCGGCACCTCATTTGCCGCACCGCATATTACCGGCGCCCTGGCGCTGCTTAAGAGCGCCTTTCCCGATACGCCAATCTCACAGATCGAGACGGCCCTTTACGATAGTGCAGTCGACCTGGGCGAAGCCGGTGCCGATGATCAATTCGGTTATGGTCTGGCCGATGTCGCTGCAGCCTATGATCTGCTTTTGAGCAATTCAGGCTCTAGCGATCAAAGTCTGCTGATCTTCAATGAAAGCCAATACTCGATCGATGAAAACACAAATCGTCTGATCGTCACTGTCAGGCGGGTAGGCAGCAGTGAAGGTGAAGTCTCCGTTGAATATACGACCAGTGATGACGATGCAGAGGCCGGTGCTGATTATGTCAGCCAGAGCGGCCGGTTGACCTTTGCGGATGGGGAGACACTGCGCAGCATTGAAATACCGATCATCAATGACCGGGAAGATGAAGAGAATGAAGCGTTCCAGATATTTCTGGGTGATGTCAGAGGCGATGCAGCCCTGGGTCAGCAGAACGAAGTTGAAGTGGTCATCCTGGATGATGACGGTGCCGGCACCATTGCATTCAACTCACTCTCGGTAGCGGTTAACGAGTCTCGTGGTGAGGCCCTGGTCAGCCTGGTTCGTATAGGCGGCACGGCTGGCACCATCGAGGTCAGCTACCGGACAGTTGCTGATACGGCACTGGCAGAGGTCGATTTCATTGAAACCGAGTCAATGGTCCGGTTTCTACCGGGAGAGACCGAGAAACAGATTTCAATCGAACTGGTCGACGATGATCTGTTCGAGGAGAGCGAAAGATTCCAGCTGATGATCACAGAGCTTGATGGTGATGCGGAAATAGGCACTCCGGCATCCACCACCATCTCAATCCTGAACGATGACCCGGATACCAATTTCGCGACCATCTCACTGGAATCTGTCAGCTACGAAATCCGAGAGAACGCCAGCCAGCTTAGAGTCTCTGTATTGCGTGAGGGCAATCTGGATATCAAGGCGACCGTGGAGTACAACACACTGAACGGCTCAGCTGTCGAAGGTGAAGACTACCAAGCGGCCAGCGGCACATTGACCTTTGCAGAAGGGGTGAGTCATCGCTCTGTTACGATCGATATCATCAACGACACCCTCTATGAACAGGAGAGCAGTTTCACTCTGATACTCTCCAATGCCGGTGGAGGCGCGGTGATTGCAGATCCGAGTACGGCGATAATCCGCATCATCGATGATGATGCCCTGCCATTTGTCTCCATCCAGTCCCCTAGCCCAACGTCTACCCTTGGTTCATCCAGTAGCTCTCAACTGGGTCAGCAGGAACAAGTCGGCAGCCGCAGCAAGCGGAGTTCCGAGAGTAGAGATTCATCCGGCATCCAGGTATTTGAAATCAATCTGCGAAAGTATGGACGTCAGAGAGCAGAAGAGAGGATGGCCAATCTGGATGACGAGTCAGTGCAACTGAAGTCGGAAGACGAATCATCCTGTGGTGCTGAGGAGCAAGCCAATTGCGGGTCGGATAGTGAGGCCGGCGAACAGACGGAAGAGCCGGTGATCAGCCTACCGGAAAGCACAACAGAAGAAGAACCCCAATCCGATTCCGGAAGTGAAACAGAAGTGGATTCACAAACAGGAAACTCTGCCAGCCCAACGACGGAAACAGAAGCGATCCCGGTCATCGAGGACCAGTCCTGAAGGTTTCACAAACCATTCCCTATAACCCCCTACTCTGATCCTGAGTGATCACAACAGAATCTGACCACTTCAACGGCTGGCTGTTGCTAAAATCAACTCTGTAGACTATGAGTTAGCGATCGTCTTGTCTTTTGAAACAATCCCCAGGCATGCAACAGATTCATTGAGATTAATAGAGGAACCAACATACCTGGTGCCAGGATCATCGGATATTCGAAGATAAATACAAATCCGGGTTCGCTCATCCAATAGCCCATGATAAGAAAGGTTGGGAAAAATATCAGTGCAAATCCAATCAGATTCCATACCATCAACAAAGGCGTTTTTATTTCTCGTTTGAACATCAACAGACCAATGACCAGGGCGGAAAATCCAAACAGAAAATCGGGAATTCCGATCCAGAAGACATAACCAGAGGAGATATCGCCATTAAGTCCTTTGACTATGCCGCCGATTGCACCAAGACGCAGTGCCTGG
>JAHRHW010000012.1 GCA_019100305.1 Candidatus Thiodiazotropha taylori
CACGATCCGGACAACGGCTTTGCCGATCCCAGGGTAAGCGTCAACGCACCGGTATCCGAGGGCTCTGTTGGAGGTACCTTTGGAGACCGCAATGCGCCAACAGCGGCCTATGCCGCCTTTACACCCTCATTCACAACCGTTGCCGCATCTGCACAGACCCCGGAGACCGACTCTAAATATGAGGGAGGACAGTTTCTCGACGGCCGCGCTCTCGATCTGGTTACCCAAGCCAAAGGACCATTCCTGAATCCCCTGGAAATGAATAACGCTTCAGCTGAAGAGGTGGTCGGCAAGGTACAGAATTCCGACTATGCCCACGAGTTCACCGCACTCTTCGGTGAAGACGCCTTCAGTGATACGGACACCGCCTACCACAATATCGCCACAGCAATAGCCGCATTTGAGTCATCGGATGAAGTCAATCCCTTCAGTTCGAAATTCGATGCCTTTCTGAACGGGGACTACACCTTCACTGCATCGGAACAGCGCGGCTTCGATCTGTTCCAGGATGCCACCAAATCCAAATGCGCCAACTGTCACCCCCTGGGCACAACCTCCGAGGCGTCCCTGTTCACCAATTTCCGCTATTTCAACATCGGCACACCGAGCAATCCACAAAACCCTGCCAACATTGCAGACAGCCGTTTTGTGGATGACGGCTTGGGTGGCAGCAGCGCCATCGAGAGCGGTGATGAGGCGGCGGAACGGGGAAAATTCAGAGTCCCGACACTGCGCAACGTGGAGCTGACCGCTCCCTATATGCACAATGGGGTCTATGAGACTCTGGAAGAGGTAGTCCTGCACTACGATATTCAAGTGGCCAATCTGTTCATCACCCCGGAAGTGAATGATCCGAATATCGCTGCGGAGATGAATGCAGGGACCTTCGAAGGCTTGAATCTCAGCGATCAGGAGCGAGCGGATCTGGTCAATTTCATGCTCACCCTGACGGATGGCTATTTCTAACCCTGCTGGGAGAGGGTTGGCTCCGGGCGCTGCCAGAGCCAGATTGCAACCAGCGTCAGAAGCAGCAGCACCGCCAATGAGAGCTGCCAGCCCGGACTGCCGATCAACTGAAAGATGACATAACCGAGACTCATGCCCAGCACCGCCATCCATTTCCCCGTACGTGAGATCTGTCCATGCGTAATGAAGAGATAGACCGGCTGTCCAAAGCGGGGGTGTGACAGAATCCGCTTTGTCAGATGTGGCGCACTTCTCGACCAGCACCAGACCGCACCAATCCAGAATATGGTGGTAGGCAACAGAGGAAGCACAATGCCGACAGCGCCAAGTAAGAACAGGCCCCAGCCGGCTAACTGCATCCAGGCTCTCGATACCGGATGCATATCCTGGATGTTTTTGTCAGCCTGTTTGGCTTTACTCATCGACTCATCCAAAACCAATCCTCAAAACCATCATGGATTCCCAGGTGGAAATGTAAAATTCACTCTATAGACCCTGGCATGCAGCAGTTAGTTTGCTGCGATGCTCTACTCTATCTAGCATAGCCATTGGTTGCTCATTGATACAATCAATAGATCCTAACAGCTCGATAGCTTCTATTAATAGGCACCCACACCAACCTGACCATCAGTCTTTAGACTGATAGCGTATCTGGTGGGGCATGGCCCCACCAAACAGGGTTTGAGGAATCACAAATCGGACAAATAAAAAAGCCGGCCTGAAAACCAAGGCCGGCATAACTTAGCTTGACTGAAGCATTGCGCTCCCAGAAAGAGCTACTATCTATTTAAGTCATTATAAACTGCTGTACTCCAATCTATACATTAACTCTACGACTGTATGACACAAAGCCGATCAGCGCCGCTGCAAACAACCAGCCAGCAGCCGGAAGCGGCACAGCACTCATGGTTAAATCGTAGTCGGATCCTATCTTCGGATCCAAGGCATTCAGTGCAAACCCGGAAAGGGTAAAAATATAGTCCCCGGCATTTAAGATGAAGGTCTCCGAAAATACATTTCCAAGGTGGAACTGCTCATTGGTAGTCAGGTTGGTCAACAGCAGATCATCCTGAAACATACCTTCATGGGTCCCTGAAATATTGACCTCCAATGACGGCACGTCGATCGTCAGACTGTAAGAGTCGAGAAAATTACCAATAGGTTGAGGGGTGGCGTAGCGATCACCTTGTGCAGAAAAAACACCTGCATCATAGGAGGCTGCCTGAATCCCAACTGAAGGGGTCATCAGTATCGCCATCAGCGCGATTGTGCGTAGCATTAGCTTGTTCATAGTTTCATCCTTAAAAGCGTTTGTGAGGTCCGATCACTCCTAACGAATCGGTTCCATCCGCTAAAAAGCTAACACCAAAACAGTGTTTATAACAAAACCTGATTCTTAAAAAATGAAACTATTTACAAAAAGTTCACATATCTCATAGAACCAGCGCATATGAACAATGTAATTTTTTTAAATGGATCACTCCCCTAATCTTAGAGAGAGTCAGATCTGAGATTCTATCAAGCGATCAGGTTAGCGCTGTCTGAAACAGGCCGAGAAGATCAGTTGTGAATAAGCCATTGATTGATCAATCACCACGATACAACTCAACATCCATTTTGGGCGGTAGCTGCAGATGAAACCCCTGGGTGGTCAGGTTATGCATCACGACACTCACCTCCTCCCGGGATAGTTTACGAGAACTGTTCAAGGTCAACTCCATGACTTTTTCCGGTCTGCCGAATCTTTTCAAAAGTGCATCAGGCACATTCGAAAAATCCCCTTCAGCGGGAACATAGAGATACATCTCATCTTTTTTGCTGCTGCGATAGATCCAGCAACTCACCTCCATCACCCGCTCTCCAGTCACAGTCCATTGATCTCCGGTGCCGGAGAGACCGCCAATTTCCAGATATCCCGGTTATACTCCGCGATTGTTCTGTCGGTTGAGAAACGGCCGCATCGAGCACTATTGATAATACTCATACGAGTCCATTGAGCCTGATCGTGATAGGCTTTTGCCGCCTGCTCCTGGGCATCAATGTAGCTGCGGAAATCGGCTGCTGTCATCCAGTGATCATAGGGACTGCGAATCGACTCAACGATCTCATCAAAAATGCCCGGCTCGAACTGGTTGAAATAACCACTCTCCAGTAACTTCATCACCCGACTGAAGTCTGCATCATGTTCAATGATTTCGTTTGGCGCATAGTGACTGCGTTGGCTCTCAACCTCATCACTTGTCAGCCCAAACAGGAAGAAATTCTCTTCTCCCACCTCATCCAGAATTTCAATATTCGCCCCATCAAGGGTACCAATGGTGACAGCACCGTTCATCATGAACTTCATATTGCCAGTCCCTGACGCCTCTTTGCCTGCTGTTGATATCTGTTCAGACAAATCGGTTCCCGGCGCAATCACCTCCATTGCCGTTACCCGGTAGTTGGGCAGGAATGCGACCTTCAACAGTCCGCCAACCTTCTCATCCCGATTGATCACACGGGCCACACTGTTAATCAACTTGATGATCAGCTTCGCCATCTGATAACCGGGAGCCGCCTTACCGCCAATCAAGACACAGCGGGGCGTCCAGTTTTCCGTATCCCCGGCCCGGATTCGGCAGTAGAGATGGATCACATGCAGGATGTTCAGCAGCTGACGTTTGTATTCATGAATGCGCTTGACCTGCACATCGAACATCGCCTCAGCATCGAAGTCGACATCACAATCAACCTTTACCAACTCAGCCAGTCGCTGCTTGTTCTCAGTTTTAACCTGGCGCCACTTCTTTTGAAAGCTTCGACTGTCGGCCAGGGATTCCAGCTTCTCCAGTTTTTGAAGATCTGAAATCCAACCATTGCCCACATGCTGATCAATCAACTGACGCAATCCACCATTCGAGGCGGCCAGCCAGCGCCGCGGTGTTACGCCATTGGTCTTGTTGTTGAACCGCTCCGGCCAGAGTCCAAAAAAGTCATGGAATAGTCCCTGCTTCAGCAGTTCCGTATGCAGTGCGGCCACGCCGTTGACTGAAAAGCTCCCGACAATCGCTAGATAGGCCATTCTGACCATTGGCTCAGAACCCTCTTCGATGATCGACATCCGCCGCAGGCGATCGGTATCGCCAGGCCAATGCAGTGCCACTTCACTGAGAAATCTGGCATTGATCTCGTAGATGATCTCCAACAGCCGTGGTAGCAGACAGTCAAACAACTTCACCGACCAACGCTCAAGCGCTTCCGGCAGCAGCGTATGATTGGTATAGGCCATGGTTTTCGAGGTGATCTCCCAGGCGCTGTCCCAGGAGAGCCCCTGCTCATCCATTAGCTGCCTCATCAACTCAGCAACAGAAACACTGGGGTGGGTATCATTCAGCTGAAAGCAGTTTTTCTCTGCGAAATCACTAAAATCGGAATGGTGCTCATTCCACTCCCGAATCACATCCTTGATACTGGCTGAAGCTAAAAAGTACTGTTGCCGCAGTCGCAGCTCTTTACCATTTTCACTGGCATCATTTGGATAGAGCACCATGGTGATATGCTCTGCATCGTTTTTCGCCTCCACCGATTCGGTGTAACTGCCCGCGTTGAACTCCTCCAGATTGAACTCATCGGTTGCCGCCGCCTTCCAAAGACGCAACGTGTTTACCGTACCGTTACGATAACCAGGTACCGGCAGATCGTAGGGCACCGCCAGAACATCCTGGGTATCCACCCAGCGGACTCTGCCGTTGATGTGTTCCGTGCGCCCACAGAATTTGATCTGCTGAGTATATTCAGGTCGCTCCAACTCCCAGGGATTACCGTCCCTCAGCCAATGGTCCGGATCCTCGATCTGCTGGCCATTCGCAATATGCTGACGAAACATGCCGTATTCATAGCGCAGTCCATAGCCCCGAACCGGCAGTTGCAGGGTTGCGCAGCTGTCGAGAAAGCAGGCAGCCAGACGTCCCAGCCCCCCATTACCCAAACCCGCATCCGGCTCACTTTCTCTGATGTGATCCAGATTGATACCGAGCTCCATAAAGGCCTGATCGACCTCTTTGCTGATATCGAGATTGAGAATCGCATTACTCAGGGTTCGCCCCATGAGAAACTCAAGCGAGAGATAGAAGGTGCGTTTACAGTCAGACTCTTCGTAGTGTGAACGGGTCAGTTTCCATCTCTCAATCAGCCGATCCCGAACCGTCAGAGCCAACGCCTTATAGGGGTAGTGGCTCGAAGTACAGTGATCATCTCTGCCCAGGGTATGGGCAAAGTAACGACGGAAATCAAACGATATCGCCTCGGAGTCCATACCCAAAGGAGGCAGAGGAGCCAGGGGGTTACAGATTTGTTCTATTTTTTTTCTGGAGCCGGCTTGATCTTTCGACATGATCTAGGTCCTGTTCTTACTCTCAGCTAGAGCATTGGTTACCGGTGCGGCAGTTTTGGCGAAAAAATAGACACCACTCCCAGCCACACACCTGAAACGGGATCGGTATCTTTATCTAAAGTGAAACCTTATTGGGTTTCGGACAATTCTAAACAATCAATCCTACGAGTTACACCGGTTCGACCGAAAAGCCACCTAGCGATGAGCCTCTAGAAGGCTTTCAGTAAACTCACCAAACGGCAATTTCACAAACAATTTCATCTAAAAATCAGTACTATAACTGAACCGATCAATATTACTCTATTTTTTGTAAGGTTATCGAGTTAAATCCATTCCAACCCCTCTCCAATCCCGGCAAAATTCATTGAATCCTCAGTGAGCAGAGCTAACTGTTTGAAAAGGTTAAGCATATCATCCTCGGCAGGCACTCATCAGTAGCCAGGCAACGCACAATCCAAACGCTGAATTTCTGCAACACTCAACAGCAGCCTGCTAAAAACCGGTTGACACCAACAGCCCGGCAAAGACCATGCTGACGTAGCAGTAGGGCTAACATCATTTCACACTACCCTGGATAAAAGGGTTAAAGCTATCTATCTTTTTAAGTGCAGCTCGACTGACACAAACGGAGCTGAAGTGAAGTCAATAAGGAATCCGTGCCCCATAAAGAGATTCCAAATAATATAAAACAATCAGGTACCAGCTAACCCGACAGCCATCCAGGCGATTCTCAAGGTATGCCCTGGTGCCGATTACGGAGGAGAGAAGATGGAGAGTACAGCGTATACAGGCAGCACTCGCTGGGATGAACTGGTGGTCAACCGGATTGCAATCAACCAACCCCTGCAGTGGCTATCCAAAGGCTGGCGGGACATGTGGGATGCGGGCAGATACAGCCTCGCCTATGGCGCCGCCATCGTAGCGATCAGCGCCCTGATAACCTACCTTCTATACGCGACTGAGAGTCAGTTTCTGCTGCCTTTTCTGGTAGCCGGCTTCTTTCTGATTGCACCGTTCCTGGGTATTGGCCTGTATCAGATGAGCGCCCACCTGGAACAGGGAGAGCCTCTGAAAACCTGCAACGCACTGGAAGCCTGGAAAAGCAACCATACCCATATCAGTATGATCACCGGGGGGTTCCTGATCATCATGCAGCTCTGGATCGCTTCCAACTATGTGCTTTTCTCCCTGCTCTACGAGGGCATCTCGCCACCACTGGACAACTTCTTTGAGAATGTATTCCTCTCGGAGAAAGGCAGAAACTTCACCATCGCAAGCATCATGGTGGGCTTTTTCTTTGCCTGGTGGGCCTACATGATCAGTGTTATCACCGTACCCATATTGATCGACCGCAAGATCGACGGCTTCACCGCAATCCGATTGAGCGTAAAATCGGTTCTCAAGAACATGCCGGCGATGATGCTGTGGGCCTTTTTGATCGTCTTGATCGTTGGCGTCGGACTGATCACCTACTACATCGGACTACTGATTGCCCTGCCGTTGATTGGACATGCCAGCTGGCACGCCTATCGGGCTCTGGTGCCGCCTTCCTGAAAAACACTGAATGGAACAACCACGAATCGGCAGGGTGTAAACACCCTGCCTTGTTGTCTCATGCCAGATCAGTGGCTGCTTAGGTCACCACCGTAAGAAATCGCTCATTCAGTTTCTGATCATGGTAGAAGATCGCCCCACCCAGCTCATCGGCGGTCCAGGTGATCGGCTCATGATCCGGATACCAGTCGTAGGAGCCGTGAAAGACTTCGTTACGATTGCCTGAGGGGTCAAAGAAGTAGATGGTACGACCCCGGGTAATTCCATGACGGGTGGGGCCGATGTCGATGGAGATCTTGTGCTTACCGATGATGTCGGCGGCACGCAGTACCTCTTCCCAGGAGCCGAGCAGAAATGAGGCATGATGCAACTTGCCCTTCTCCTCATGGCGGATGATCGCCAGGTCGTGGGCCTTCATGCCACAGGTCAAAAATGAGGCAAGTTGCAGATCACCATCCACCACCTTCTCCGTCTCATCGAAACCCAATACCTCTTTGAACAGTTTGACACTGCCGTCCAGGTCATCTCCATACAGCAGGCAGTGGTCGAAGCGCTGCACCTGCATGCCTTTCAGGTTGTCGGGCCAGGGTTCCGGATTGACCCGTCCCATATCGGTCCCTTTTACATCCTTGTCCGCGTAGAGCTCAAACATGTGACCGGTTGGTGAATCGAAGCGAACCCGTTCGCCGCAGTGTTTCAGCTCACCGGCAGGAATGCGCTCCACGTTGCATCCGAAATCCTTCAGTTTCTGTTCAAGCTCATCCATGGTTTCGCTGCTGTCGACTTTGAAACCCATGAAATCCATGCCGGTGGAGTCTGCTTCACGCAGCACCACCGAGAACCAGTCCTGCTCATCCCAACCTTTAAGGTAGACCCGCCCCTGGTCATCCCGGTCGGTCTCGAGCAGGCCGAGCCGCTCTTTGTAGTGAACCAGGGATTCATCCAGATCAAGTACCCGCAGGGACACATGTCCCGGGCGTAAAACACCTCTAATAGCCATTAGTGAAGCCTCCTATGGTTGCCGCATCTCTGTGCGGCCGGTATATAAACATTCAATCCAACCGGTCTGTATCTGCCGGCTTTTCGTTATGAACAGGAACCCCGATAACCGTTAAGCCCAGGGGTACGGAAACAGATCAACGACTTGTGTCCGACACCGTTGTCCGCCAGGCTTTTACTCATATCGGGTGTTGACGATTGACCGTCGATCTTCCACTCCACCTGCTCCCAGTTAACCGATTGGTAGTCCGGGTGCATGCCGTAATAGGTGGGTATCAGCTCTTCAATCAACGCACCGAATGGCATCTCCGGGGGCAGTGGGAAAGCAGTTGCCGAACAGAAGCTCAGATGCTCCTCCCAGTGCAGGTAGACCACCTGGTTGCCGTGGAAATTTTCCTTGCGATCGCGGAACTCCACGGCCTCCGCGTAGCCTGGTTTGAGTGCGATTACAGCCATCTGCTAAACCTCGTTATGTATTCGTTTTTCATCGTTGTCCTCTCGTTATCCTTATCCGGTGCGGCAAGCCGCACCCTACGTTTGTTCGTGTGTAGGGTGCGGCTTGCCGCACCGTGTTTAGGCTTCAGCTGTCAGTTAGCAACCTTCTTACGAGCCGCCTGCCAGGCATCCCACTGCTGTTGATCCGGCGAACCGCTGTAGTCCAGGTTGTCGGCACCGTTATCCATGTGGTACCACTTCAAAACATCACCCAGATCCGCTCCGCCGCAATTGCCTTGGAAAATCTGGTGTACCGGCAACCAGGCCTGGGCAAACTTCTCCGGCTCGTTCTCGAAGATGTCCTTACAGCCGTCGGAGCAGAAGTGGTAGCGTTCACCCTTGTATTCGGTGCTGCGGAATCCGATCTTGGTGGGATCACCAGGCTCGGTGTAACCCATCGGGATCTGACAGGTCTGGCAGAGCTGAGGCAGGGCATTGTTGTAGAAACGTTCACCCTTGGCCTCCATCTCCCGCCACATCTCGAAGCGTGGACGGTAGTATTTGTCGAAGGTGTTGGGATACTTCTCCGACAGCCAGGCCATCTCTTCATCGGTTGGCAACCAGGTATGGAAACCGGCTGCCTGGGTGTATTGATAGAAGATCGCCCAGTTCTGATGGGAGATGTGCTCCGCCTCTTCGGTGGCGATATCCGCATACTTGGGAACCCGCAGACCGTAACGGGAGAGATCTTCAAACAGCGCGCCTCCGGCTTCGGTGAAGTAGATCTCCCAGGCCTCCTTCCAGGACATGATCCGTTTCGGCAGCATGTAGTCCATCATCATCGCCACCAGTCCCAGCATTTTGTGGCCACGCCAGAACCACTTGTCCACCCACTTCTGAACGATCGGCAGATTGTCCGGATGCTGTTCCAGCATGAATTTGATCACTTCTATGCCCAGGGTCATGTGACGCGCCTCATCGGACTGGGCCGAGAAGCCAAAGGTCACTGTGGCCAGGTCGCCGTTGTAGGCAGCGCCAGACATGAAGGGCACGAACAGCAGGTTGGTCAATACATACTCGAAGGCGAAAGAGATCGCGGTAAAGAATTCGAAGGGGCCGGCGGTACAGGCATCGTCGAAGAAGGACTTCGGCACCGACAGGTACCAGACCCGGTCATGCATGTGGGGGAATTCGGCGAAGCCATCGAAGTACTTGTTGTAGTGACTGATGGTATGAATCTGAGTCTGCGCATGACGCAACTCATCCAGAGACTGCATCTGTGCCGCCACGCGGGGACCAACACCGCGGATATGCCGACCCAGATGGGCAAAGTGACGATGGGCCTGATACTCCAGCGGCGTCACACCCGTGAGGAACAGCTTGATCGCATTCACATAGCGGGCATCGGAGATGCCGAGCTGACCGTTGTTCTGCGCGAAGGAGTCGAGTACCGCATAGAGCTTGCGCTCTTTCTCACCCTGGTATTTCCAGTAGGCATCCATGGTCAGGCGGAATGGGTCTTCCCATTTCGACCAGTCGGTGATCTTGATCCCTTCGAAGGTGTCGTAGGGAAACACGTCGTCCATCTTCTGGTAACTGGTCTCCCAGTCGAGACCTCGGGTCATCAGCGCATAGCGCTGTTTCAGGTTCATCTTTTTCTTGCGTGGGGGTGTCATTGATTGTCTCCTCCAGTGTTTACCCGAATGTTTCATCCGGGTTAAGCGCCCCAGGAGAGGACCAGCTCTTCATCGTCCTCATCCAGGCTGCCGCCCATGGATACGATGGTGAGATGGATCTCCTGAGGATCCCAGTCGCGACCGATGCGTTCGGATACCGACTCCGCCTTGACCACCAGGCGCTCCGGGCAGTCGATCTTGACCGCACCGGGCATGTAGTTGGCGTTGGCGCTGGGGTTGTCTTCTAAAATGGACTCGATCACGGGACGAGCCTCATCATTGTTCTGCAGTGTTATGGATACGATGCCAGCCATCTCGGCCTCCTGTTATAGGTTCAAACCGAGCTTGCCGGCCCGCTTATCGAGTTGTTCTTTCACATCCGCAAGGGCGCTGTCGGCCGCTTCACCCAGCACCATGGCTGCCAGGGGCTGTAATGCCTTATGGGTCTCATCACGCCACTCGCCATACCAGTTGGAGAGCAATGCCTGGTTCTCCTCCGACTCCTTGGCCGCCACCTTGATTACCGCGTCGACCCAGCGATTGTGTTCCGCACTCCAGTCGACCATGAACTCACAGAGGATCGAGACCGCCGCTGCACCATGCTTTTGCCCTTGGCTATCGAAGTGGTTGTAGACCAGTGGATAGATCAGCCCATCCATCACCAGGAACTGGGCCACCAGAGCCTCGAACCAATCCTTCACCACCAGGCTGTCTTCCACGCACTTGCGCACCCCCTGCCAGGCCTCACCATCCATCCACCGGGCTTTGGCATCGTCCAGCAGATCGCCTGTGCCATTACCCAGAGAGATACCGATACGGGAGAGGATCTGCGCGATACCCAGACGATCACCGGCGGTGAAGATTGCCGCCGAGGTGATGGCGGTGCCATAACCTGCGTCGCTGATTGAGCAGGCGTTCATGTTGGCGCCCCACTCATAGTGGCGCAGCGGGATCAGATAGTTGACGATCATCTCCCGCCATTCCGGCTCGATGTTGGCCAGCATCTCCCGCTTCTCTTCGAAGGCGAAATTGCGATCGGTGGTCTGATGCATATTCGCCCGGGCGATGGTGTAGGTGCCGTAGTAGTACTGACGGGGGTCCTTGAACTTGTACCAATCGGACATCTTGATCTGGGTACGCCCTTCATCGAAGTGCCAGTGCTCCGGTCCCCACAGGGGACGATAGTGAAAATGGGTGGTGGCTTGCAGGTCGTAGACACCCTCCTCATAACGGGAAGCCGGGGCGTCTGAACCAAGACGCCTTGCCACGTGGGCGAAGGTGTGGCGCTTGGGCTCCACGTTCATGGTTTTGATATCGATACTCATGGTTGCTCTATTCCTCCTGGGATAGCGGATCTTCCACTAAAGGCTGGTCGACTCCCGGTAGAGACCGGGGCGCTTGGTCTGACTCTCCTCGGTTCCGATCTCATCGGAACTGCGGACCAGTCTGGCCTGGTGCTTGTCGCAGAAGATCTTGAAAGCTTCGTGGGGGAGGATCAGCTCAACCGTCAGGTCCTCATCGTCGATGGAGAACTCAAACTCGACAAACTTGCCGAGCCGCTCGCCGGTGACTCTGATGTAGGCCTGGCCAATTTTCGGGACATATTCCCGCATGACATCCTCCTGTTCTCTCAAATGGAGACCTCTAAAGCGGTCTCTCTCAATTTCTGGTCAAAAGGAGAGTGCAGAAGCTGTGCCAAAACCATTAAGTGATTGTTTTTTTGGAATTAATTGGATTTTTACTAGAACCAAGGAGGGAAAAAATTGATGATTCAGTAAAATACGTTTGATCATTTGGCAAATTTCACCAAATCATTCAACTCTTGTGAGTAAAAATGCTGCGGCCGCACAATCTGCATACCCAGCCCATGTCAAATATGCTCAAGTCACTGCAAACCACCCAGAAATTTATTATTTGATTAAATTTCCAGTTGGCACTATAAAAATAGGAGCGTATGGGGGAAGCCACTGAGTTTCCAACAAACAGAAATAGAAGCCGTACGCTTTCAGGGATGATTTTTTATATACCAACTGCGACACCCCGGAGATCAGGACAGGCGGGGCGGAGGATAGATGTCATCTCAATTGAGTATCTCCGGTCTTCCCATGGAAGAGCGGAACCTGCACCTGACTTTCGACGCGGGACAGATCCTGCTCAACGACCAACGCATGGTGTTGATGCATACCCACGCCATGGGAGCTCTGCGAAAAGAGCTGATGGACACCCTTGGCCACGACCGGGCGCGGGGCGTGCTGACCCGCATGGGTTATGCTTCCGGAGCCAAGGATGCGGACCTGGCGCGCAAACTTCTGCCTGAGGCGAATGACGAAGACCTGCTGCTGATGGGGCCGCGACTGCATACACTGGAAGGAGTAGTGCATGTCAAACCGATCAAAATCGATATCGATATCCGTCAGCGCCACTTCTATGGTGAATTCCTGTGGGAGAACTCCCATGAGGCCTCGGAGCATCTGAAGCTTTTCGGCATCCATACGGAACCGGTCTGCTGGACTCAGATCGGCTACGCATCGGGCTACACCAGCGAGATCATGGGACGCTTCATCGCTTACCGGGAGGTGGAGTGTCACGCCAAGGGGGATAAACACTGCCGCATCATCGGCAAGCCGATCGAGGAGTGGGAGGATGCGGACGAAGAGCGACGTCACTACCGCCCAGACCCCATGGCGGAGCAGCTGCTGGCACTGCAGGATGAAGTAAGCCACCTCAGGGACTCACTGCAGGAGGAGACTGGCATCGGTGACATGGTAGGCAGCTCCCAGGCCTTCAAGGACGCCTGCGATATGTTGCGCAAAGTGGCGGAGAGTCATGTTACGGTGCTGCTACTCGGTGAGACCGGCGTGGGCAAGGAGATGTTCGCCCGGGCACTGCACAGCATCAGCCCCCAGGAGAAAAACCCCTTCGTCGCCATCAACTGCACCACCATCCCGGAGGAGCTGATCGAATCCGAGCTGTTCGGGGTTGAGAAAGGGGCCTATACCGGCGCACTGCAATCCCGCCCCGGACGCTTCGAACGGGCTCACGGGGGGACCCTGTTCCTCGATGAGGTCGGCGATCTTTCGATGAACGCCCAGGCCAAACTGCTGCGGGTTTTACAGGAGGGGGAGATCGAGCGTGTCGGTGACACCAGAACCCGCAAGGTGGATGTACGGGTGATTGCCGCCACCAATGTGGATCTGCAGGAGGCGGTTGCTGAAGGACGCTTCCGCTCCGATCTCTACTATCGCCTGAACATCTACCCGGTGATCATTCCACCGCTGAGAGAGCGTAAGGATGACATTGAACTGCTGGTTGAACGCTTTCTGGAAAAGTACACCGCCCGACACGGCAAACGGGTCAGCGGTGTGACCGAGCCCGCATTGAAGTCCCTATACGATTACAACTGGCCGGGCAACATCCGTGAACTGGAGAACATGATCGAGCGAGGTGTGATCATCGTGCCCAATGGGCAGTCCATCGATCTCAAGGATCTGTTCCCCTGTCTCAACATGAGTAAGGACGCACCCAGCATCATACCCACCAACCCACAGGAATCCCCGCCTTTAGACTCACTGGTGGCACAGGTGCTGGATCAATCCGGCAGCATGGAGGCCGTCGAGACACTGATCCTGGAGTCCGCTGTGGAGAAGGCCAACGGCAATCTCAGCCAGGCCGCCAGGCTGCTCGGCATGACCCGCCCGCAACTGGCCTATCGACTGAAGAAACGGGATGGGGATTAGGGAGATCTGAATAGGGAGCGTTATCTTGGCCGCGAGTGGATGCCAATCACCGCAAATGCTCGCAAATATCAAGATAGTTCCGTCCACCAGTGAACGAGAATAGATGCAAATGCTTCGATAAGACTTGGCGGCCAGTTACAACCCTCGTCACCCCGGCTTGCCCTGATTGATTGAAATAGCACCCAACCACTAACGAGATAGACGAGATGTTCAGCCAGATACTCGAAGTCACTCTGCCTGTATTTGGCATTGCCCTGCTGGGTTACCTCTACGGCCGGCTCAACGGCAGCGATATGGACTCGGCCAATCGCATCAACATGAATCTGTTTGTGCCGGCACTGTTGTTCTATGTCCTGTCGGAGAAGATACCCGACTCCCCTGAGTGGCGCTCCATCGCTCTTGGCACTGTAGTCATCGTGCTGGGCTCCGGACTGCTCAGCTGGCCTCTGGCCCGGCTGATGAATTTCCGTTCGCGGGTAATACTTCCCCCAATGATGTTCAACAACTCTGGCAACCTGGGCCTGCCACTGGCGGCGTTGGCCTTTGGTGAGGAGATGCTGCCTTTTGCGGTGGTTGCCTTCGTGGTCTCCACCAGTCTCCATTTCAGCCTCGGCATCTGGCTGGTCAGTGGTCGCCTGCACCCCATGATCCTGCTGAAGAATCCGGTCTTTCTTGCAACGCTAGCCGGCATTACCGCCCATATCGGCGACTGGCATACCCCGGCAATACTGTTGCCGGGCCTGGAGATGATCTCCCAGGTGGCGATTCCATTGATGCTGGTCGCTCTGGGGGTTCGCTTGATCCATGTGGATCTCAGCCACTTGCGGGCCGGACTGGCCGGCGCCCTGCTCTGTCCGGCCACCGGTGTGATCAGTGCCATCGCCGCCATTGCACTGCTGCAACCCTCCGAACAGATGGGTAAAATCCTGTTGCTGTTCTCTGTATTGCCCCCGGCGGTGATGAATTTTCTGCTTGCGGAACGTTATCAAAGTACAGCGGACGAAGTGGCTGCGATGGTGGCTTTCGGTAATCTTGCCAGTCTGGCGTTGATCCCCCTCGCCCTGGTCTTCATCCTGTGAATCGTCGCGCAACAGCTGGCTGGCTGCTATCAGCTGCAATCGTTGCAGCGGTAGTCCATACCCTGACAGCAGCACTGCCAAAAACTTTAATCGGCCTACTCACCTGGGGTGCCGGATTACTGCTGATAGCAGACATCTCTCCCCAGTCCAGAAGGCAAATTCTGATTCTGATGGCTGTTGGTGCGGTCGGTATCGGCTGGGGGCTTATCCACAGGATCCAACCGGACTGGCGGATGATGCTGTCGGGCAACGCTCTGCTGCTGAGTATGCTGGCCGCGGTCAGCTTTCTCCGACTGATCACCAGACCCGACACCCAGGCTGGAGAGCACCTGCCATGCGGAAGACGGGCGGTCTGGTCGACCCTGCTTGGGGTACACCTGTTCGGCGCCGTGATCAATCTCTCATCGGTCTTCATCATGGGTGATCGGATCAGCCGAAAAGGACGACTCAATCGGGCACAAACCGTAATACTGACTCGCGGCTTTACCGCAGCGGCGTTCTGGTCTCCCTTCTTCGCCGCAATGGCGGCCGCTTTAACCTATGCACCTGGAGCGTCTCTACCGCAGATCTGGTTGATGGGTATTCCCCTGGCCCTCTGCGCCCTGCTGATCACCGCCCTGGGGTGTCAGCACAACCAGCAGTTCACCGGCTATCCGATGCACCCGGAGGCACTGCTGTTACCCGGCATTCTGGCCATCTGCGTACTGTTGCTGCACCAGTGGCACAGCGACTGGCATATCCTTGGGGTCATCGCCTTGCTGGCGCCCGGATTGTCGCTGACCGTTCTGTTTCTGCGCCATCCCCAACCCCGCGCAAAGGCACTTCAACACATCGCCACGGATCTTCCCGGCATGCAGAATGAACTGACCCTGTTCCTTGCGGCCGGTGTCATGGCAGCCGGGTTGAATGCGGTGTTTGCCGTGTTTGGCGGTTGGCTTCCGTTTGATCAATTCAGCGGAACCGAAGCGGCACTGGTACTGCTGTTCATGGTCACGACCTCCATTCTGGGGGTCCATCCGGTGATCAATATTGCGGCTCTGGGAACCCTGCTGGCGCCATTGAATCCGGACCCCTCCCTGTTGGCCATGACTTTCATCGCCTCTTGGGCGATCGGTACCGGCACCAGCCCCTTTTCCGGCATCAATCTGGCCATGCAGGGCCGCTATGCGCAACAGAGTGGCGACAGCCTGAAGTGGAACGGGCTGTATGGGCTAATGATGGTACTGTTATCGATTCTGGTTCTGAATCTTTACGACACATACAGACTGCAATAATCGTGATTTTACTCGACTATGCTTGATGCATTAAATCGGAGAGAGTGATGAGCAAGGCGATCCTGATCAGCGAACATGGTGCCAGCGACAAGCTGCACTATGAAGATATCCCGCTTGAAAAACCCGCCGACGGCGAAGTGCGTATCGCACACCAGGCAATCGGTTTGAACTTCATCGATGTCTACCACCGTACCGGCCTCTACCCACCTCCCTCACTCCCATTCATACCCGGCATGGAAGGGGCCGGCATCATTGAAGCGCTTGGCCCTAAAGTAGAAGGGTTTGCGGTCGGTGACCGGGTTGCCTATGGCGCAGGCCCACTGGGCGCCTATGCAGAGGCCCGTAACATACCCGCCGAACGCCTGGTGAAGATTCCCGCTGAAGTCAGCGACAGGGAAGCGGCCGCCATGATGCTGAAAGGCATGACCGCTGAATATCTGATCTGCCGCACCTACCAGGTCAAAGCGGGTGAAACCATCCTGGTGCACGCCGCGTCCGGAGGTGTCGGACAGATACTCTGCCAATGGGCATCCGCCATCGGTGCCAGCGTGATCGGTACGGTTGGCAATGCGGAAAAAGCAGCTAAGGCAGAAAAACTCGGCTGCAAATACACCATCAACTACCGCAATGAAAACATCGAACAACAGGTCATGGAGATTACCGACGGCAGAGGCTTGCCCGTTGTCTACGATTCTGTCGGTCAGGATACCTTTGAGGCTTCATTGAACTGCCTCGCACCCAGAGGCCTGCTGGTCTCTTTCGGCCAATCGTCCGGCAAAGTACCGGCGTTCGACATCACCAGGCTAAGCCAGCAGGGCTCACTCTACATCACCCGTCCAACCCTCATGGATTATGTGAAAAGCAGCGAGCAGCTCCAGCGCAGCGCCCAGGCACTCTTCGATATCTATGCAAGCGGCAAAGTGACCATCAACATTGGCCAGACATACACTTTAAGCAAGGCAGGCCAGGCTCATGACGACCTGGAAAACAGGATGACCACTGGTAGTACGGTACTGATCCCGGATCAGCTTCAGCTAGAACCAGAAGGATAGAGCCAACGGGAAAACACCCGGGTCAAAACAGGCAGCACAAAGTAGGTCAGTGTCGGCACCACGATGATGGTCAGGATGAAGGTTCTGGCAACCAACGGCCACGCTTCGATGTAGGCTCCGATCAACAGGCTCAGCAGCGTTACCAGAGTGAAAACCCCCAACCAGACAAGAAACGCCATTTTATATTTCGGCGGATGCACATTGATGGCACAATCTGGCAGGGTGAACCAAGCCTCGAGTCCGGTGATGGTTTGAATCTCCCTAGGTTGGCTCACCTGCTCCGCGATCTCTCGCCACTCGGCCCGTTCGGGGGAATTCTCCCAGCCCTCCAGATTGCTGAGATGATCGAACTTAAACACGATACGGTAACTGCCATCCGGTTTGTTCGGTCTGAACACATTGGTGCCCATATGCCCCGGCCACTGCATGGCCGCATTGGTGATGCCGATTATGTAGTCTTCGAACTCCGACTCTTTACCCTCGATGGGCTTGCGGGTCACCATCACGGTAACCGGTGGATCACCCTCAAGGTTGTCATCCGTTGGAAGCGTATTGCTCTCTGTCATCTCAACCAACCCCTGTCCAATTTCTCCATCACGATCTTCGGTGCAGTTTCGCTAAACTCCGCTGACCCGGTGATTCGATCGAACCAAGCCATTAGACCGGGGCTGCGCGGCGAAGGCATATCGTAAGCCATCGCCAATCCGAAGCGCGTTGCCAGGATAAAATCGGTGATGCCGCCAGCGGAGACAAAGTAGCTCCGCGATGCCAGTTGCTCTTCCAGATAGGGCATCGCCTGATGCCAGGCTCCCATCGCATTGGCAATCACCTCCTCATCCCACTCTGCAGGTGGTTTGTCGCGACGCTGAAATACCAGATCCCTTACCGGTCTGCCCACCGCACTGTCCGCATAGAGGGCAATCCCCCGCGCCTCAGCCCGTTGCTCAGGCGACCCTGGCCACAGACCGCCATATCGCTCATTGAGATACTCCAGCATCACCGACGAGTCGTGCAGTACCAAATCGCCTAGCTTAAGCACCGGCACTGTACCGCTCGGCGTCAATCGGCTCCACTCATCCTGATACTCATCATAGGCCAGTCGCTGGTATTCAACTTTACAGTGGTGCAACGCCATCCGCACCCGCCAGCAAAACGGGCACTCCTCTTTATCATAGAGCAGAGTTTGTGAGCTCATAGGCGGGAGAGCCTAAGTTCCCGAAGATGTTCGAGTACGAAGTCGATCCGGTCCTGTCCCCAGAAGATCTCTTCACCGATGATGAAGGTCGGCACACCCACGGCGCCTTTTTCATCCGCTTCATGCCAGTTACGCATCAGCTGGGCCTGATGATCGGCATCGTTTGCCGCTTCAGCCAACTCGTTCCGATCGAGCCCAATGCGTTCACCAACCTGCAACAGGATATCGAGCTGTCCGATATCGGCGCCTTCCGCCCACTCCTTACGCATCACCTCGTTGATATAGGGTTTCAGCAGGCCCTTTCGTTCTGCCAACAACGACCCCGCACCCGCCAGCGTCGGATCGGTGGTCTTGGGGGGCGGATTGACCGGAATCCCCAGTCGCCTGGCAAAGCGCGCCATGTCCTGCCTGGCGATCGGCAGTTTTTTCACCGCCACTTCCGGAGGCGAGCGACCATCCCAGCCTCCCAGGGGACGCCACACCAGGCGGGTATGATAATCCTCGAAAATAGGCCACAGGGTCTTGGTCGCCAGATAGCAGTAGGGGCTGCGGAAGTTGAAATAGAAATAGACGTCAACCGGTTCAACCATCGTCAAGATCCTAAATGTGAGAAATTAATTTTTCGCTACTGTTTGCCATCCCAACGCATGCCTATGCCTGTCAGGAACACTTTCATGATTAACCTGGCTATAGTGTGAATACTGCTGGCTAGGTTAATAGGCCTCTAGGCACGCATTCAGTTCAATCAAAGAGTTTGGTGGGGCCTTGCCCCAGCAAATAAGTCTCTATTAAGCACCACGTAACTTTCGCTCATATGCATTATGAATTTAGCCATATGGGGAAACGTTTAGATTCATGAGGCCACACTCACTATCCGCCGTTTTCCCATAGAACCAAAAAATGTCTGGCGGCTGGCGCCGCCAGACAAAAGCACGGTATCAACGACCGGAAGCTCTCAAGTTCTGTACTGTGAATTTTCTGGCCGGGTTCAGAGACGGATCGACCTGTCCTTTGAACTGCCCAGTGGTGCAGTGCATCGCCTGCACATCGATCATGGTGAAGGAGTCATCGATCGCCACACCGGTACCCTTGTTCTTCGGCAAGTGGTGATCCGGATGAGCCTGACCGATCTGCCAGCTCTTCCACAGATCCCCTTTGCGGTCATAGGTCAATGTACGCGGGATGGTGAAAGTCTGCGCATCGATGTAGTGGACACGCTTACTGATCGGATGGTTGGCATCCTTCGGCTTGTTCTCCAGTTCATAGACCTTGCGCAGCTGCCAGGTGATCTGTGGAAAACAGTCACCCTTGTCGCCCATCTCGACAAACTGGTAACCATCCGACTCCTTGTGCTCTTCGGAGAGATTCGGCAGTGCATTGTGGTTGTAGAATGGCACCAATATGTTTTTGGCTCCTTTGAAGGTCCACTCCATGTCGTTGATGCGACCGTTATAGCCTTCGAAATCCTCGATCATGACATCGGAACCGAGGAACGCATCGGTGACCTGACCTGAAGCCAGACGACGCACCCGACGCTGGAAACCGAGATAGAGCCAGGCGCTGTCACGTTTCAGATCGTTCTCATAGCGATGGATCAGCAGCTGGGTATCCTTGACGTCAAACGGCTCCAATGCCTGCACATAGATGGCACGGTAGAGCTTCGATGGATTCGGCGTGATCTCCGGCAGCGGCTCCTGATTCACCCGATGCATGTAGTTGAGAAAGTGGAAGTTGAACTTGATGGTTCTCTCCAGCTTGCCCGACTTCATATCCTTGTACTTCCAGTAGAAGGGATAGATCGCCGCGTTGTCACCCCAGTTGTAACCATACTTGTAGTTCCAGGCGAGCTTTTCACCGGCGCGGGGATCGTCCATCGATGGCTCTTCGGGAAAGGGACGACCGGCGATAAATCCTTCGATCTCACCGGACTTCTCACCCAGTTGCACCTTACCCAGACCGTCACGGGTTGCCTGGATATAGTTGGGATGCAAATCAAAGGAGGTGGTCTCACCTACTGTGATCTTGGTCCACCCCTTGCTGATGAACTCGAACATCGCCGGGTCGATGACCTCTTTGAATTGTCCGACATTGGACTGATCGATCACCACCCCGGCGTTCAAACCATCATGGGTGGGGACGCCGTTCTTGTAAGGAAAGAAGCTGCTATCCACATCTTCATTGGTTGCCGCCTGAGCGGGCAGATTGGCGGCCATCAAAAGAGCCGCCACCAGCGTTGTATTAAGCAAACGCATGTTCAAAACCTCCATTCAAATTCTTAGAAGCGATAACGCAGGGTGATCTGAAATTCATCCTCGGCCTGGGCCATACCGATTGGCCCGGAACGGAAACGACCAAGGGGTTCATAACCCGCCAGATTGCGCAGGGCGGTATCACCCGGCTCGCCATCCCCTGTAAACGGGGGAAAGGGATTACAGGCACGACAGTCGTCAAACTCCTGCTCGCCGTCACCCACTTTCACATTCGCACCGACAGTTAGTCTCAGGTTGTCGCTGATCAACCAGTCGATCGAGGGAGCAATGACACTGGCATGGGCCTTGAAATCGTGAGCCATGATGACCTGGGGACTGACCCGGTCGTTCTGATACCAGCCTTTAACCAGCAGGGTACCCACGTGGTTGATTTCCCAATTCGGATTACCCGCCTCGATACCGTTGACCGTCTCCCGCTCATGGTCGACCAGATACTCACCGAACAGTTGTGCGGAGATCAGGAAGGCACGCTTCTCATTGAGAAAGGGGATGAAGGTGGGACGATCCCAACCAATGACGTAACGGAACACATCCGACTCGGAGTAGAGCTCCGGACGCAGGGTGTTGGCAAACTCCTCACCGTCGGTGTAGGCCGCTTCGACACGGAATACCGACTTGATGTCATCCACGTAGAAGTCGAGCGAACCGCCGATCAGATTGACCCTGGGAAAGTACATATCGAAGGCGATCAGATAATCGTAGCTCTGCGATTCGATCTCCGGGGTAAACGGATTGTCAGCGTTGTCCACCACGGCGCGCAGTGAAGGCAGCTGAGAACGGTAGGTCAACGCATTCAGCGAGAAGCCAACGCCTTGATAATCACCCTCAAGCTTGAGGCCGAACTGGGAGTTACTCAGCGACCAGTCGGGCAGATGCACATCGCGGATACCGATCACATGTTTCGGGAAGTCGGTGGAGAGCGCACCACCGGCGAAGTTGGATACGGAGCAGCCGTTATCCCAACAGTTCTTCATCGCGCGGAAGAAGCTGCCCGCATCGAGAATCGCGTAGGGTGTGCCGCCCTGACCCAGGCTGTTCGGACGGAACTTGTCGAAGTTCCAGACGAACTGCATGTTCAGGTCATCGAAGGTCTCGGTGGCGCCCATCCGGTACTCACCGGTGGCCATCCACATCGGGATACGGATATCCTCCAGTTCGTCGTAGATGTTGTGACGGGAGTAGTCCACCGGATTGATTACATCCAGAACGCGGAATAGATCGGTACGACCCCAGACCACCTGCTGGCGTCCAAGGCGGAAATTCCAGGTAGCCGCACTCTCGGTCGGCAGAGTGGCATCCAGATAGGCTTCACGCAGAAAATCGAGCCGGTCGTTGAACTCCGGATACTTCAGGTCACTCGCATCAAAATCCAGGTAGTCATCGATACAGCCACGGGAGTCCACATCACAAGGACGTACCGGCACGCCCAGACCGACACCCCCATCCGTGTCGTGCAGTGCGTGGCCCAGATTGACCATACCTTCGTTAGGATTCTCTGTGGTATCAAAGCCGAAGCCCAGCACACCGGTAGAGATATCGGATTGACCCCAGGCAGTAGTCCCGGCACCACCCACCGATTGCATATTGATGGGTCCACCGGCGTTGTCACCGAACTCATCATCATTGAGATCGTAGACACCGTCGTAGGTGGCACGGAAGGCACCGACGAAGCTGACGTTGGAAAATGCCCCCTGCTCCCCATAATCCTTGGAGCCTTCGATCAACACCGTGTTGCGCATTTTGCTCAGCCCTACGTTGCGGCGACTGTAGGTGGCGTTTTCAACAAATCCATTGACCTGCGTGGTGCCGTCTTCGGAGGTGTAGGCCAGCGCCTGGCCTCCGCTCAGACAGGCTGCTATCGCGGCCGCCAGCAGTGTGGCTTGAATGACCGGATGCTTCCTTCCCGGTTGTTGTTTGTGACTGTCTAGGAACATCCTAGCCTCCTCCTCATTCTGAATTATGTAAGCAAGACTTATTAATGCAGCAGGCGTGCCAAGTTATAAGTTATTGTTTTTACAAGTAATATTTAACACCAAAAAGGGCTGGTTACGGATATCGTAAAAATATCGATATTTTTTTGATCAAATGATAATTTGTTATTATTTCGATAATTATCGACAGACAAAAAAAGGCCGGAAATCGCTTCCGGCCGGTAGGGAGGGACCAAAAAAAGTAATCTATTCAGGCCGTCTGTGGCTTCTCCGCATAGAGCACACCGTCCTCGTCGTAACGGGCACTGCCGATAAAACCGGGGCGGAAGATCATCACCCAGGAGGGCACCAGAAACATCGCTGCCAGAGCATTCAGAATCAGCATCACCACCAGCAGCAGAGCCGCATCCGCCTGGAAGCGCAGATCAGAGATGAAGACCCACATGATCACCCCGCCGATCAGACAGGCGGCAGTGAAGCCGATCGCCTTGCCGGTGGTGGCGATGGCCCTCAGCACCGCGCTTTGCAGATCCCCTGAGGCCTTGGCGGTCTCCTCACGTATCCGGTCCATGATATAGATCGAGTAGTCGATGCCAACACCGATCCCCACCGCGATGATCGGCACGGTATTGACGTTGATGCCGATCGCCGCCAGCCCCATATAGGCGTATGTGGAAACGGTACAGAACATCATCGCCAGGAACATGATCAGACCCGCATGCAGGGACATGTAGAACCAGGTGACAAAGACGAAGATCAAGGCCAGCACCAAGGGAATGATCAGCATGTTGCTCTCATAGGCCGATTCATTCATCGCCGCGGTGACTCCAACCAGCCCACCGGCAAGCTCGATGTGCAGACCATCCACCTGGTTGGCGGGTTCGTTGATCCACTCCTTGGCGCGATGGATCGCCCGGCGGATGGTCTTCGCCTGGTGATCCTTGTAGAAGAAGACAATGTTGGCCACCTGATCGTCGGTGTCGACAAACTCCTTCAGGGCACCTGGCACCGGGCTGGAAGCCATGTAGGCGAACATCAGACCACCCACATAGGCTTCGGTGTCGGGAATGATCGCCCAACGGGGATCGTCGGAGTGGAAGATCCGGTTCACCTGCTTCACCAGATCGGGAACCGCCTTGGCGCCACCCAGCTCCGGATCGAGCAACATATGGTTCTGAAACGCTTCGATCGCCTGCAGCACTTCCGGCCGCTTCATACCACCCTTCTCATCGGTGCGGGCGACGATGTAGAGCTCCTCGGAGCCGGGGAAGCGTTCGTTGATCACTTTCGAGGAGACGTTGTAATCGTGATCCAGATAGAGGATCGGCGAACCGGGCTCGGATTCGCCGATCTGTACACGGCTGCTCAACTGGGCGCCGACCAGCAGAATCACACCGGCAAGACTCAGTATCACCAATCCACCATGACGGTTGGCTACCACGGCGGCAACCCGGCCAAACAGGGCATCTTCCGCAGCCAGTCGTTTCGCTGCCGGCTTGGGTTTCGGCAGCAACGAGAGCATCAGCGGCACCGCGATCAATACGGTAAACACCACGCATATCGCCCACAACGAGGCATAGATACCCAGCTTCACATTGATTGGTACCGAGCCCAGCGCGATCAGCAGCAGGCCGATGGCATCCGAGACGATACCCAGACTGCCGGGCCGGAACAGGGAGTCGAAGGTTCGATGGGCCGCCTCCCGCGGATCGTCCACCTCTTCCAGCTCCCCATAGAACCGCTGCACCAGCTGGATCGCATGGGACATCGCCCGAGCCGAGATCAGGAAGGGAATGACCAGAGTCAGAGGATCCAGGTTGTAGTCCAAGAGGGAGAGAATACCCAGCCCCCAGATCGCCGAGATGGTGATGCCGAACAGGGGCAGCAGAATACCGTAGGCACGACGGAAATAGATGATCAACAGAAACAGCATGATCCCCACGGTAGTGGTGAAGATCAGAAACAGCTGATCCAGATAACTGTAGACCCAGCCCCACAACATGGGCTGACCGGTGGCGTAGATCGACACACCGGCCGCATTCTCCGTATCCCGG
>JAHRHW010000126.1 GCA_019100305.1 Candidatus Thiodiazotropha taylori
AATTGCTAGCTAAACAATTCATCGGGAGAGATACAAGGGTGGGGCCATGCCCCACCAAATAGTGTTGAAGTTAGTACCATTCGGCCCTAGTGGGCCAGGCGCTTAATAGAGTAAGGATCAGCCGAACCCACTAAGCCTCAGGCGTAGGTATCCAACAATCCGTCGCCCGTCCGGATCTGCACGCCTCCGGAGTCTGCCGACCAACCCTGGGATGAATCAGCTTCGGATGCCCCTCCACTGCCGCGACTTTCTGCAGCGCCTTCGCCACCAGGTTCACCCGCCTGCTGATGCCCCACATCCACATTCGCCAGATTCAGATTGATTTCGCCAAACATCTCCCGCAGGCGGGGAATCGATGATTCCAGTGCTTCACGGGTTGGCGCCTGAGCGGCTATGAATGTGACATTGGTTTGGTCGTTCTGCACCGATATCTTGATCTCCAGAGGTCCCAGATTGGGAGGCGTCAACTTGATCTCTGCCTGCTGGATATTCTGATTCACCATCCACTGGATCCGCTCGCCGACCGCCTGATCCCAACCTGGCTGTCCAACCGGGGTATTCAGAGGCAATATGATCGAGGCGCGACTGGCAACCGGCGAAGTGGCTGACTGGCTGAGTGCGTTGAGCGAGAACTGGTTGCCTGAATCCGCTGATCGCGACACCTCAGGCAAGGTTCTGTCACCAGTCAGATCCGAGCTGATCAGCGACACCATTTCAACCGGTCTGTCGGTGGTCACCAGACTGGTCAGTTTCGGCAGGGCAACTTCTGTCTGAACCTTCTGCGGCAGCGTCAAAGTAAGTGCCGGCATCACCTCCGCACTCTTGGTTGCCACCGGCTGCTGCGCCAACTCACTGAGCTGCGGCAAAGTCTGGCCGTTCAACTGGGGGGCCAGCGGCAACAGCTTGCCGTCCTGGGTCAGCATTGGATTGGCCATCAGCGGAGTTTGCGTATCGACCGGCATCTGCAGGCTGAAAAGCTGTAAAGCCTCTTCACTATGCTCTGAAACGAGCAGCTCCTGTAGTGCGAGATCAAACGGAATACCGGTAGATAAGCTCTCAGCAGAGAGACTGAACAGCCCTAAATCAGCTTCACCGGTTGTTGTTGAAGTTGTGTTGCCCCCACTAATTTGGGACATAAAGGGTATCTGAGCCATGGCATTACCTGTCAGTGTGGTCTCCTGTCGAGAGATAACTAGCAGGTTCCGGGCCAAAGTCAGTGCATAAAGTCCTGGGGTGTTGCCCGGCGCCAATCCGCTTCGGACAACAGCCATTCGTCATCCTGTCGCAGAAAGGTTAAATCGAGACGCAGCAGATCTCCCCGCCACTGGCTCAGTGAGGTCTCCCGATCCTGCGGCGATCCCGCCAGACCGGCGTAGATCAGCACCTGGGCTTGACCGTTCTCATGCACCTCGATGTTGTCGATGGTGGTGAGCAGATGGATCGACTTATGGCGTAAAAAATAGCCGGCCAGCATGGCTCTCAACTGGCGCAGATCGAAGCCGTTATTGTCGCGGTAATCCGCATGCACAAAATCCAGGGTTGCCGACAGATCACGGGCCTGAATGTAGGTTTCAGCTTCACGGATGGTACTGCGCAGTTGCTCATCGGCAGATAGTGGATCATCGCTGCACCCCCAGATTCCCAGGGCCAACAGCAGGATGAAAAAGAGTGAGAAGAGTCTCTGCATTTCAATCACCCCAGCTAGAGAGGGTACGGACTCACCGCACCGGAGCACCAACATGTATCAGATACCAACCAGACCTATCGTAGTAACAGTGATGGCCTGGTTGGTAATCATGCAAATAGAATGCACAAAATCCGTTGCGTTAATGCGAACCACCGTAGCTGGAAATTAACGCAGACTCAGTACATCCTGCATATCGAACAGGCCGTTCGATTTACTGCCGATCCATTTCGAGGCCCGCACTGCACCTCTGGCGAAATTCATCCGACTTGAGGCTTTGTGGGCGATCTCCACTCGCTCTCCCTCCATGGCAAACCAGACGCTGTGCTCACCAACCACATCACCCGCTCGAATCGTCTCAAAACCGATGGTCTTGCTATCCCTTGGCCCGGTATTGCCTTCCCTGCCATAGACCGCGCAGCTCTTCAGGTCCCGCCCCAGGGTGTCTGCAATCACTTCCCCCATGCGCAGTGCTGTACCGGATGGGGCATCGACTTTGTGCCGATGATGAGCTTCGATGATCTCGATGTCTGCTTCATCGCCCATCACTTTGGCAGCCACTTCCAGCAGCTTGAAACAGAGATTGACTCCAACACTCATGTTCGGTGCGAAGACGATGCCAATCTTTTCACCAGCCTCCGCCAAAGCGGCTTTGTCACTATCCGAGAGACCGGTTGTACCAATTACCATCTGTTTACCGGCGTCTTTACAGATCTGCAGATGTTTCAGGGTTGCCGCCGGTGTGGTGAAATCGATCACCACATCGAACTCATCCACCACCTTGGCAAGATCATCCACCAGGGCCAGATCGAAGCTGCCGAGTCCGGCCAGCTCACCGGCATCCCGGCCAACCAGTCCCGATTCAGCCCGTTCGGTAGCCGCCCCCAGGGTCAGACCATCCGTTTCATGCACAGCCTGAACCAGTGATTTTCCCATCCGGCCGGCGGCACCAACCACTGCAACTCTTGTCATCTGTTTCCCCTAAGGCACTTTATTGTCACGATAGTGGGCACGGCACGCCCATTGTGATTGAGTTAAAAACGTTTTAGAAACCCATATTCTCAAAGAACTTCTTCACCCCATCCACCCAGCTGGTGGAGTGTGGGCTGTGCTTTGCCCCGCCGCGCTTCATGGTTTCATCAAAGCGCTGTAGCAGCTCTTCCTGCTCACTGGTCAGTTTCACCGGCGTTTCCACCAGCACCCGACACATCAGATCACCCACCGGACCGCCACGTACCGGCTTGACGCCTTTACCGCGCATGCGGAACAGACGGCCGGTCTGGGTACCGGCAGGAATTTTCAGCATCACTTTGCCGTCCAGCGTCGGTACTTCCAACTCACCACCCAGGGCGGCTATCACAAAACTGATCGGCACCTCGCAGAACAGATGATTGTCTTCCCGACTGAAGATGGAGTGAGGTTTGACGGCGACCTGCACATAGAGATCCCCTGGAGGTCCGCCGCTCTCTCCCGCCTCGCCTTCTCCGGCCAGACGAATCCGATCCCCTGAATCGACACCCGGTGGTACCTTCACAGAGAGGGTTTTATGCTCTTGAATCCGGCCTTGTCCATGACACTTGGGACAAGGGTCATCGATTATGGTGCCTTTACCGTGACAGCGCGGACAGGTCTGTTGAACCGAGAAGAAACCCTGCTGCATTCTGACCTGACCATGACCGCCGCAAGTTTCACAGGTCTTGGGACTGGAGCCTTTTTTGGCACCGCTGCCGCCGCAGGCATCACACTTCACCAGCGTGGGCACACGAATCTTGACGGTGGTTCCGGCAACCGCATCTTCCAGGGAGAGCTGCAGGTTGTAGCGCAGATCGGCGCCCCGGTGTACACGGGAACCGCCACCGCCGCGGGCACCACCGAAGATATCGCCAAACACATCACCAAAGATATCGGAAAAGCTGGCATCACCACCACTGAATCCACCACCCATGGTCTGATCGACGCCCGCATGACCAAACTGGTCATAGGCGGCACGCTTCTGTGCATCCGACAGGATCTCATAGGCCTCTTTGGCCTCTTTGAAGCTCTTCTCAGCAGTGGCTGCCGCATCACCGGTATTGCGATCCGGATGATATTTCATAGCCAACCGGCGATAGGCCTTTTTGATTTCGGCCTCACTGGCGTTCTTGTTAACGCCCAATACTTCGTAATAATCTTTTTTCGCCATGGTTGGTTCTGTCTGCAAACTATCTGTGTTCTGTTAAATAGAGATCACTTCAAACCGCTGTTTTACTGCAATCCCACCCTGTTTTTACCTATCGGTATAACGCCAAAAACCGTACACCAGGCGAGCCGGTGTACGGTTCAATGGCGACAAAGACAGACTAATTCTTGTTGTCTTTGACCTCTTCGAACTCGGCATCGACCACATCGTCATCTGCCTTTCCGGCAGTGCCTTCCGGCTCTGCTTCCGCACCAGGCGCTGCACCTTCACCAGCCTCCGCACCCTTCTGGGCATAGAGGCGCTCAGCCATTTTACCTGAGGCCTCGGCCAATACCTTGGTTTTCTCTTCGATGACCTCTTTGTCATCACCGCTCATCACCGCCTCAAGATCCTTGATGGCGCTTTCGATGGCCTCTTTCTCACCCGCTTCCAGCTTATCGTCACCCAGCTCTTCCATCGACTTCCTGGTGGCGTGGATCATGGAATCGGCCTGATTGCGTGCTGCCACCAGCTCATGGAACTTGCGATCCTCATCCGCATGGGCTTCCGCATCGTTGACCATACGATCGATCTCTTCGTCACTCAGACCTGAAGAGGCCTTGATCACGATCGACTGCTCCTTGCCGGTGGCCTTGTCCTTGGCAGAGACATTCAGGATACCGTTGGCGTCGATGTCGAAGCTGACCTCGATCTGAGGTACGCCGCGAGGCGCCGGCGGGATATCGCTGAGGTCGAAACGACCCAGGGATTTGTTGGCCCCGGCCTGCTCACGCTCACCCTGCAGTACGTGGACTGTTACGGCGGTCTGATTGTCATCCGCAGTGGAGAAGACCTGCGAAGCCGTTGTCGGAATCGTGGTGTTCTTCTCGATCAGCTTGGTCATCACCCCACCGAGGGTCTCGATACCCAGAGAGAGTGGTGTGACGTCCAGCAACAGAACATCCTTGACCTCGCCACCCAGGACACCGCCCTGAATCGCTGCACCGATTGCCACAGCCTCATCGGGATTGACATCCTTACGCGGCTCTTTACCGAAGAATTCCTTAACCGCATCCTGTACTTTGGGCATACGGCTCTGACCACCCACCAGGATGATCTCATCAATCTTGGAGGCGTCCACACCCGCATCCTTCAGCGCCACTTTACAGGGCTCAATGGTGCGACTGACCAGATCGTCGACCAGAGACTCCAGCTTGGAGCGGGTCAGTTTCAGGTTCAGATGTTTCGGGCCACTGGCATCTGCGGTGATATAGGGCAGATTGATGTCGGTCTGCTGACTGGATGAGAGCTCGATTTTCGCCTTCTCGGCCCCCTCTTTCAGACGTTGCAGCGCCAACGGATCGTTGCGCAGGTCGAAACCCTGATCCTTTTTGAACTCATCCACCAGATGATCGATGATGCGC
Source organism: Candidatus Thiodiazotropha taylori (assembly GCA_019100305.1). Taxonomy (GTDB): domain Bacteria; phylum Pseudomonadota; class Gammaproteobacteria; order Chromatiales; family Chromatiaceae; genus Thiodiazotropha. The sequence continues at coordinate 5,267 of JAHRHW010000126.1, forward strand.
AGATCGAAGTCTTCACCACCGAGGAAAGTGTCACCGTTGGTGGAGAGCACTTCAAACTGGTGCTCGCCATCGATCTCGGCGATCTCGATGATGGAGATGTCGAAGGTACCACCACCCAGGTCGTATACCGCCAGGGTCTGGTCGCCACGCTTTTTGTCCATACCGTAGGCCAGGGCCGCAGCGGTAGGCTCATTGATGATCCGCTTCACCTCCAGACCGGCAATGCGTCCGGCATCTTTGGTGGCCTGGCGCTGGGAGTCGTTGAAGTAAGCGGGAACCGTGATGACAGCCTCGCTGACCGTCTCACCCAGATAGTCTTCCGCGGTCTTTTTCATCTTCTGCAGAATCTTCGCAGAGATCTCCGGCGGCGCCATCTTCTTGCCATTCACTTCAACCCAGGCATCACCATTGTCGGCCTGGACGATTTTGTAGGGCACCATATCGACGTCCCGCTGAACCACATCGTCTTTGAACATGCGGCCGATCAGGCGTTTGATGGCGAACAGGGTGTTCTGGGGGTTGGTGACAGCCTGGCGTTTGGCGGACTGGCCAACCAGAATCTCACCGTCGTTGCTATAGGCGATAATCGATGGGGTCGTACGATCGCCCTCACTGTTTTCAATGACCTTGGTAGAACTCCCTTCCATGACAGCAACACAGGAATTGGTGGTTCCCAGGTCGATACCGATGATCTTGCCCATGATGTTTAACTCTCCGAAATCTTTATAAATAAGTGATATTTCTTGATGACTGTCCCTAATGTGGGGTCATCTGTGTGGGTTTCAAGCCTGCTCGTCGATCGAGGCGCCTGATGAGGCCTTGGAAACCATCACCATGGCCGGTCTCAGCAGCCGTCCGTTGAGCAGATAGCCCTTTTGTACAACCGCCACAACGGTGTTGGGTTCCACATCATCACGCTCCTGCATCGACATCGCCTGATGGAACTCAGGATTGAAGGCCTCACCCTCAGGATCAACCTGTTCAATCCCGTGGCGATTCATCACATCCACCAGCAGTTTCAGGGTCAGCTCGGTGCCTTCACGGATCTTGTCGATGTCCGCGCCGTCGTCCAGGGAGGCCTGATAGCCCAGCTCCAGGCTATCCCACACCTGCAGCATGTCTTGTGAGATCTTATCCAAGGCGAATTTATGCGCATTCTCCAGGTCCCGCTGGCTGCGTTTGCGCAGATTGTCCATTTCAGCCCGCATCCGCATCACCTGATCCCAGTGCTCATCCGCTTTTGAGCGGGCATCTTCGAGCAACTTGGTCAGCTCCTGATGATCCTGATCGGATGCAGCCGCCTCCTCAATCACCTCACTCTCGGCAACAGGCTCTTCCACCTGAGCCTGTGGTTCTTCCACATTCTCTGCCGAATCTTGTGGTTGATCCTTATCTATCACTTGGTTTGACCTCAATTAAATTTGAACGACAAATAGAGAGCCCCGATTTTCGGGGCAATCCTTTGTCAGATTGGGACGATTAATTTTTTTTCAAGGCTGCACTGAGAATTTTTGCGGTGATATCGACCACCGGTATGACCCGCTCATAGTTCATACGGGTCGGCCCGATCACACCCAGCACACCGACCATCTCTTCATTCACCTGGTAGGGAGCGGTGACCACAGAGCAGCCGTTGAGCAGTTGATAGCCGGACTCCTCACCGATGAAGATCTGTACCCCATCGGCGTTCTGAAACTGATCCAGCAGATGCAGAATCTCGCGTTTCTCGGTAAAGGCATCAAACAGCTTGCGCAGTTGATCCAGCCCGGAAAGTTCAGCAAATTCCATTAGATTGGTCTGTCCTGCGATCATGCAGTCCTCTTCCGACTCACTGGCATTGACCACCTCACCCGCCATACTGAGGGCCTGGGTCATCATCTGATCGAAATGGTCCCGGGCATCGTTCAGCTCCTGCAGCAGACGTTTGCGCACCAGATCCATATCGCGCCCGGCAAAGGAGTTTGTGAGGAAATTGGCCGCCTGCTCCAGCTCAACCCGTTCGAAATCCCGGTGGGTGTGCAGAATCCGGTTGTGCACCTCGCCCGAATCGGTCACCAGAATACCCAGAACCCGATGCTCGGAGAGGGGCAGAAACTCGATTTGGCGGAAGGTGGTCTTCTCCCGCCTGGGCAGAGTCACCACACCCGCCATGTGGGTCACACCGGAGAGCAGTCGGGAGGCCGATGCGAGCAGCATTTTATTCTCCTCGCCCCCCATGATCAGCTCAGAGCGGATCTTCTCCACTTCCGCCTTTTTCAGATCCTGCACGGTCAGCAGGGAATCGATGAACATACGGTAGCCGGTGATGGTGGGTACCCGGCCGGCCGAGGTATGCGGTGAAGAGACCAGTCCCAGATCCTCCAGATCGGCCAGGACATTACGCACCGTGGCCGGACTCAGATCCAGACCGGTGTCTTTCGCCAGGGTTCGCGAACCCACAGGCTGTCCTTCTTTGATATAGCGTTCAATCAGCGCTTTCAGGAAATGCTGCGCGCGCTCACTGACCACGGTTTCATTGACCGATTTGTTCTCTGACAAGGGAGTCTCCGGGATGATGATTAGCACTCATTCCAGTCGAGTGCCAATGTATGAAAAGCTAGCAACTCAGATTCACCTAGTCAAGCATTCCGCTTCCCGGACACTCCCCACTTGGATTGCCCATGGCAGCATGCTAACGTTGAGGAATGGCGCTTTTTCAAGCATTTGATCTTAGACCCTAGCCACGAGCCAAGCACCAGGTATGCACAAGCGGTTTCAGCAAATCGGACTGATTGGAAAACATGGTGACCCGATAGTCAGACAGACACTCCTGCGACTCTACGACTACCTGATCGAACACAAGCATGAGGTGGTCATCGAGGAAGAGACCTGCCGGATGCTCAACAACAAGCCGGTCTCCAGCGTTCCGGAGATCGATCTGCCCAAACACAGTGACCTGGTGATCGTGGTCGGCGGCGACGGCACCCTGTTGCATGCGGCGCGGGTACTCTCCCAGCAGAATATACCTTTATTGGGCGTAAACCTCGGACGGCTGGGTTTTCTGGTGGATATCTCACCGGAAGAGCTGACCCAGCAACTGACCGAGATCCTCAACGGAAAATATGAGCAGGAGGCCCGTTTTCTGCTCGAGGTCAGCATGGGGGATGAATCAACAGAGAACCAGAACATCCTGGCGTTCAACGATGTGGTACTGCATAAGTGGAATATCGCCCGGATGATCGAGTTCGAAACCTATGTGGACGAACTGCTGGTCAACGACCAACGCTCCGACGGCTTGATCGTCTCAACGCCCACCGGCTCAACCGCCTACGCACTCTCCGGCGGTGGTCCCCTGCTGCACCCTTCATTGAATGCCATCGTGCTGGTACCCATCTGTCCCCACACCCTGAGTAATCGGCCGATTGTGGTGGATGGTGACAGTATGATTGAAATCCGCCTCCACCCCGATCATACAGAGGATGTACAGATCACCTGTGATGGACAGGCCACCATTCCCGCCATGCCGGGTGAGGTGATCCGTATCCGTAAGGCGGAGCATCAGGTCCGGCTGATCCACCCCACCGGATACGACTACTACAGCATCCTCAGAGCCAAGCTCGGGTGGGCGGAAAACCCTAAAAAGAACCGATGCTAGTCCAGCTGCAGATCCATAATCTTGCCGTCGTCTCCGGTATGGCGCTGGAACTGCTCGGGGGTTTGACGGCGTTGACCGGTGAAACCGGTGCGGGTAAGTCGATCCTCATCGACGCGCTTGGACTGGCACTGGGGGAAAAGGCCGACAACGGTCTGATTCGCTCAGGAGCCGACCGGGCAGAGGTTACGGCGCAGTTCGATATCACCAGTACGCCCGAGGCGGGCCACTGGCTGCGCCAACAGGATCTGGATGAGGGGGATGAGTGCATCCTGCGCCGCAGTCTCAACCGGGAGGGTCGCTCCCGCTGCTACATCAATGGTCGTAGCGTTCCCATGCAGCAACTGCAGGATCTGGGGGATCTGCTGGTTGAAATTCACGGCCAACACGCCCACCAGTCCCTGCTCAAGGCCACTCACCAGCGGCGACTGCTGGATGCCTATGCCGGCCACACAGAGCTCAGCCATCAGCTTGCTCAGCACTACAAAAGCTACCAGAAGGATCTCAAGCGCCTGCAACTTCTCACAGCCGAAACTGAAGAGCGGGCATCACGACTGGACCTACTGCGTTATCAGGCAGAGGAGCTGACTGCACTGGATGTTTCCGCAGAAGAACTCATCTCAATCGAGAAAGAACACTCCCGACTCAGCCACCTGGAGCAGATCAGAACCAGCTGCAACCAGATTCTCTCCGGACTGGATGGAGAGCAACACTCCCTGCGCAGCCAGCTCTCCCGTTCACTCGAGCTGGTCAGTGAAATCGAACAACTGGACGGCAGCCTGAAAGATCCCAGAGAGATGATCGACAGTGCGCTGATCCAGGTCGATGAAGCGTTGGCCTTTCTGCGCAACTACCTGACTGACATTGCGCTCGATCCCAGTGGCCTGCAGCAACTGGAAGAGCGTCTCGGCCTGTTGCATGACGCCTCCAGAAAATATCGGGTGAAATCCGAGCAGTTGCCCGAAAAACTGCAACAGATCCAAGCGGAAATAAGCACCCTCGAAGGGGCCGATGAAACCCTCTCGGAACTCACCAGTCAGGTTGAAGCCGAACATGCCGCCTATCTGAAGCTGGCTGAGCAACTCTCCAAGAAGCGCCATACCTCGGCCAAACGGTTGAGCCGGGTGATTACCGAAGCGATGCAAACCCTGGGCATGCCCGGTGGTCAGTTCAATGTTCTGCTGACCCCGCTGGAAACCGATGAGGCCGGCGCAAACGGTCTGGAGCAGGTGGACTTCCAGGTCTCAGCCAACCCGGGACTGCCTCTGGACCTGCTCAGCAAGGTGGCCTCGGGCGGAGAGCTCTCCCGTATCAGTCTCGCCATCCAGGTGGCAACCATCGAGTGTGGCACCACTCCGACCCTGATTTTTGATGAGGTGGATGTGGGGATTGGCGGTGGTGTTGCTGAGATTGTCGGTCAGATGCTGCGCAAGCTCTCTTCAAACCGACAGATTTTGTGCGTTAC
>JAHRHW010000127.1 GCA_019100305.1 Candidatus Thiodiazotropha taylori
TCTTTCAATTCCTGGATGAGATAATCAAAACCTCGAAACGCCATCAGCGCCGTTTCAGTCTGCTCTACATCGACCTGGACAACTTCAAGAATGTGAATGACAGCCTGGGACATCACGTGGGTGACGAGTTACTCAAGGTGATTGCACAAAGGCTCAAGTCAATCGGCCGGGATGTGGATTTCGTAGCCCGCCTGAGTGGCGATGAATTCTGTATCCTGCTGGATGATGTTGCCGACGACTACATATCCGCCAACCTGGCGAAACGTTGCCTGGAAAGGATCGCCCAACCGCTGCAGCTCTCCTCCCGCTGGCACACCCCGGCCTGCAGTATCGGTATCGCCCACTATCCCGATGACGGCACCGATGCCTCGATGCTGCTGAAGGCGGCGGACACCTCCCTGTATGCGGCCAAAGACCACGGCAAAAACCGCTTCGCATTCTATAACCAGGAGCTGACCCGTAAGGCGGAGTACCGCTTTCAGTTTGAACAGTATCTACGCGAAGCCATCGATAACGAGCAGCTGACCCTGGTCTACCAACCGCAACTCCATCTGACCACCGGACAGATCATTGGCGTGGAGGCCCTCTCCCGTTGGCACCACCCGGTGATGGGGCAGATTCCACCCACCGAATTCATCCAGGTTGCGGAACAGATCGGTATGATCAAGCCCCTGACCAAAACCATTCTCTGCAATGCCTGCCGTCAGGCGGTCAGCTGGCAGAAGCAGGGGCTGCCCCTGATGCGCATATCGGTCAACATCTCCCCCTCCCACTTTCTCGACGAACAACTGGTGACCCTGATCGATCAGGTGCTGCTTGAGACCAACATGGATCCAACACTGCTTGAGCTGGAGGTCACGGAAACGGCGGTTCAGACCGACCGGAAGAACATCGCTATTTTCAGCCGTCTCAAGGAGTCGGGTATTCAGATCGCCATCGATGACTTCGGTACCGGCTACTCCTCCATCGCCTCACTCAAGCATCTGAAAGTGGACAGCCTGAAAATCGATAAATATTTCATCAACGATATGCTGCTGGACAAGAAGACCCAGTACCTGGTCAATACGATGATCGAGATGGGTCATAATCTCGGCCACACCATCGTCGCCGAAGGTATCGAGACCAGAGCTCAGATGGAGTTACTCAAACAGCTGAACTGCGATACCGCACAAGGCTATCTGTTCAGCAGACCTGTGGTGGCTGAACAGATACCCAAGCTGATCCTCAACGGTATCCCCACATGATGGCTGAGCGACTCTCCACCTGATCTATTGGGTCGCCGGGTTAGTCATGATGCGGCTCCATCGATATGATCCTGAAATGGTTGTCGCGCCCCTTTTTCAGGGTGAAATGGACCTGGTCGCCAGCTTTGAAACGAGTCAGATCAACCCGTTTGGTCACCGGGAGATCCATGGTCATTGCCGGCCAATTCAGTGAGGGAACCGGCTCGTGAGTGAGGTTGACCATTTTTTTGTCTGCATCCACCTGATGCAGAACCCCCATAGCCTTCGCCTGATTGGCGTCGCCAGACATCATCGAGTGGTCATGCATGGCATGCTCACCATGGTTGGCAGCAAAGGCCGCCACTTGAAACAACAGCCCGCTGATCAACAGAGTGATACTTTTCATCGACATTTTCATACCTCTTGAGGTTGTTGGGATAGATCTTTATCCCCAGTGGAATCTGTGGCCGAGAGGGGTAGCCTCCGGGACTCCCAGATCAGATAGATAACCGGAATCACAATCAGGGTCATGACGGTGGTGCTGAGCATACCCCCCACCATCGGCAGGGCAATGCGTCGCATCACATCCGATCCGGGACCCTCGGTAAAGAAGATGGGCAAGAGACCGGCAATGATCACCGACACGGTCATCAGTTTCGGACGCACCCGACGCACGGCACCCGCCATGATTGCGGCAAACAGGGTTTTGTGGTCGACCGGTGGAAGATGACGCACCTGCTGATCGATATAGATCAGCATCACCACCGCCGTCTCCACCGCAATGCCTCCCAGTCCGATGAAGCCCACAGCAACCGCGACAGAGAGATTGTAACCGGCCAGATAGACCGCCCACAGGCCACCCACCAAACCGAACGGCAGTGCTGTCATCACCATCAGGGTCCGGTCCGTACGACCGAAATGGATCATCAGCAGCACCAGGATGATCGCCACCGCAGCGGGTATTGCAACCCGCAGTCGCTCCCGCGCTTCGAGCATCTGCTCATACTGCCCGGACCAGGTGACGGCATATCCCGGCGGCAGCTCGACCTGCTCGGCCACCCGCATCCGCGCCTCATCCACATAACTGCCAATGTCCCGCTCGTCGATGTCGACGAACACCCAGCCGGTCAGGCGGGCATCCTCGGATTTGATCATCGGCGGCCCCGGGGCATATTCGATGGTCGCCACCTCTCCCAGCGGAATGTGCATTCCGCTTGGGGTCGGCACCAGGATGTCAGAGAGCTGATGTATCGATTCCCGGAAAGGCCGGTCGTAGCGCAACATGATGTTGTAGCGCTCCCGCCCCTGTACGCTCTCGGCAACCTTCATACCACCGAGCGCGGTCTGGATGATGGATTGGAACAGACCGAGATCGATATTGCGCCGTGCCAGCTCATCGCGATTGGGGATGATCTCCAGATACTTGCCTCCGGTAACCCGGTCGGCAAAGGCGCTGCGGGTGCCAGGCACCTGTTTCACCACCGCTTCCACATCCAGCGCGATACGACCGATCTGATTCAGGTCCTGACCGGAGATTTTGATCCCCACCGGAGTGCGGATACCGGTCGATATCATATCCATGCGGATCTTGATCGGATAGCCCCAGCTGTTGACCAGCCCGGGCAGCTTGACCCGTTCATCGAGCTGTTTGGTCAAACTCTCCACCGTCATATTGGGCCGCCACTCGGATTTCGGCTTCAGACGTATCCAGCTTTCGATCATAGAGATTGGTGCCGGGTCGGTCGCCGTATCGGCCCGGCCCACCTTGCCAAATACCTGATCGACCTCCGGCAGCGTACGGATCAACCGATTGGTCTGAGCCAGAACCTCTTTTGCCTTGGTGATCGAGACTCCCGGCAGAGTGGTGGGCATGTAGAGCAGTTCGCCCTCATACAGCGCCGGCATGAACTCGGTGCCCAGTTTGCTGTAGGGGTACCAGAGACTTGCAATTCCGGCGAGCGCAACGACCAGGGTAAAACGGCGCCACTTCATGGAAAACTTCAGAATCGGCTTATACAGCGCGACAAAGAAACGGTTCAGCGGATTACTCTCCTCGCGGAAGATGCGGCCGCGGATCAACCACAGCATCAGGATCGGTACCAAGGTGACCGAAAGCAGAGAGGCGAAAGCCATCGCATAGGTTTTGGTGTAGGCCAGCGGAGAGAACAAGCGGAAGCTTTCACCGGTCAGTGCAAACACCGGCAGGAAGGATACAGTAATGATCAGCAGACTGAAAAACAGTCCGGGTCCCACCTCCTTGGCCGACTGCAGGATGGCGGCATTTTGCGCTTTACGTCCAGCCGTCGCGGGCATATCGCTCAACCGCCGGTGCGCATTCTCCACCATCACAATGGAGGCGTCCACCATTGCGCCGATGGCGATGGCGATACCACCGAGGGACATGATATTGGCGGTGATCCCCTGCGCCGACATCACCACGAACGCCCCCAGTACGCCCAGTGGCAAGGTGATGATCGCAACAAAGGCGGAACGCACATGAAGTAGAAAGATCAAGCAGACCAGCGCAACCACCAGGCCCTCTTCCAGCAGTTTATGGTTCAGATAGTCGACCGCCCCCCGGATCAAAGGTGCACGATCGTAAACAGTCTGAATCTCAACCCCCTCCGGCAATCCCTGTTGCAGTGCCTGCAGCTTCTTCTCCAGCGCCTCAATCACATTCAGCGCATTCTCACCGGAGCGCATCACCACGATACCGCCGACCACCTCGCCATCACCATTCAGCTCCACCAGACCCCGGCGCAACTCAGGCCCCTCGATCACCCGTGCCACATCGGTGAGCAACACCGGGGTGCCGTTTCTTGCCTGCACCACCACCCGCTGCAGATCCTCTAACGAGGTGATGTAACCCCGAGAGCGGATCATCAGCTCCGTCTCGGCACGTTCGATCACCCGGCCACCAACCTCCATACTGGCTGCCTGAACCGCCTCTCTGACCCGGATCAAGGGAATATCAAAGGCACGCAATCGGTTGGGATCGATCAGCACCTGATACTCACGCACGAAACCACCTACCGAAGCGACCTCGGAGACCCCGGACACCGTGGCCAGCTCGAAGCGTAAAAACCAGTCCTGCAGGGCGCGCAGTTCCGCCAGGTCATGCTGGCCGCTGCGATCCAGCAGTGCATACTGGTAGATCCAACCCACCCCGGTGGCATCCGGCCCCAATCTTGGGGTCGCGTTGCGAGGCAGATCCTTCTGCACCGTGGCCAGCGCCTCGGCCACCCGGCTTCTGGCCCAGTAGTCATCGACCCCGTCCTGAAAAATCACATAGACGAAGCTGGTACCAAACATGGAGAACCCTCTCACTGCCTCGGTCTTCGGCAATCCCAACAGGGTTGCTGAGAGGGGATAGGTAACCAGATCCTCAACGATCTGCGGCGCCTGACCGGCAAAATCGGTACGAATGATCACCTGGGTATCCGACAGATCGGGGATCGCATCAAGCGGCGTGCGCTGCAAGGCGAGCAGTCCGGCCACCGCCAGGCCCGCAGTGAAGATCAGTACGATCAATTGATTCTGAACCGACCAGCCGATCACCTTGGCGACAAACGAACGGGCAGGATCGTCCCCGACAATGGATTGCTGTTCAGACATCGGCATCTCCTCTGTTCATCTTCAGCAACCTCACTCGAGCAGCTCGCCGTCAGCACCACCGTAGGGATTGGCCGGCTGCCCCGCCAGCTGCAACCAGAGCTGTTGCGCCTGTTGATCCTGATAGAGCTGCACACCCTGCTGTTGGTAGTGATCCCGGCGACCGTTGAGTACCCAGGGTTGCAACTCACTGACCAGCTGATGCAAGGCCTGCTTCAGGCCACTCTCGGTACGCGCCTGCTGGGCCATTTCAATCGCCTCGGCTGCGCCCTGCATGATGGGCCCCAAACGGGTGGCGCCGAAACCGGGCCATAGCAAATCACGTATCTCACGCGCCGGCTGCAGCTGATCCGGGCTGATCTCATAGCCATCCACCAGTGCCTCATGGATGTAGAGCGCCGCATCGATCATGTGGTCCAGCATCGCCAACTGCTGCTGACTCAGGGGTAACTCATCCAGGCCCAACTTGATACGTTGCAGTTTTTGAAACGACTCCCTGAGGGCACTCTCGGAGTCAATCAGAAACTGCCCCGACACCACGATCAGATCGTCACTGTCGACCCCCTCAAGAATTTCGGTAAAGCCGCCACTGCTACGTCCGGTTCGAACCGCTCGCGGCTGAAACCGTCCTTCACCCAGCGCCACCACCAGATAGGGCCCAGCTTCACCGATCAACAGGGCACTCTCCTCAACCGCCAGCCGTCGTGCCAGATCGATCTCAAACAGCACATCCGCATAGGCGCCTGGACGCAACCTTCCCGCCTGATTCGACAGGGCCAGTCGAACCCGGCCGGTGCGACTGTCCGGGTCTACGGTGGGATGGATATAGTCGATGCGACTCTCGATCACCTGGCCAGGCAGATTCGGCAGAATCACCTGCACCGGGGTATCCATACTGACCTCGGACAGATCCTTTTCCGCCACAGCCGCATTGATCCAAACCGTGCTGTAGTCCTGAATGACTGCCAGCGTCTCACCCGGCCGAACATAGGCCCCCTCCCTGACCCGCAGCTCACTCAGCGTGCCGTCGGTCACCGAGTAGAAGGGCACCCGATCGACGACCTTCCCCTGTTTGCGCAGCGTTTTTATAAAGCCCTTGGAGACCCCCAGCGCCTCAAGACGAACGGCGGCAGAACCGATGCGCTGTTGATTGCCCCCTTGCATGGCGCTGACATAGTCCCGCTGGGCGGCCACCAGATCGGGGCTGAACAGCTGATAGAGCAGATCACCCTTCTTGATCGGATCGCCAACGGCAGTGACCGAGAGTCTTTCCACCCAACCAGACACCCGGCTGGAGACTTCACTGCGCAACCGCTCACTCTCTGCAACCACACCGTAGGCACGCACGCGGCTGCCGAATGAGGTCATCTCCGCCCGGCCGTAACGCACGCCCATGTTCTGGATCGTCTCCGGGGCGATGCTGACCACCGCCCGCTCACCGGCTTCCGCTTGTGCAGGCTGCATGGCTCCACCACTCTCCAGGGCGACCAGATCCATACCGCAGATCGGACAGCTTCCCATATCCGAAGAGATATAGTGGGGGTGCATAGGACAGGTATATTGAGTACCCTCTTCTGCCCCTAAGTGGCTGCTCAATAGAATCAAAACAAGCAGGGAGACAGTTATATTTCTACGCATCGAACTCATGGGTTCTCCTCCACTAACATGGCATTGATACGCGCTGCGGCGATCGTTCGCTGTTTCTTCGCCCGAGCCAGATCAATCTCAACTTCAGCCAGCTTCAGGGCCGGACGGATTACCCCATCGAGATCCAGATCTCCCGCTTCATAACGACGCTGGTTGGCGGCCTCCAGCGCTTTCAGCCGCTGTTGACGCTGGGCAATGGCCGCAAGCAGCTTCCCGGCAGTGCGATAGTTGGCCAGGACTGTTTGGTAGTCACTGGTAAGTTCCCTCAGCTGTTGCTCCTGCTGGGCCATCAGTTTGGTCACATTGGCCTCGGCGGCTTTCAGTTTCGGGGTCTGGTTGGTTGAGGACCAGATTGGAAGCGTGGTGGTGAATTTCAACGTGAACCAGTCATCCCCATCGAAGTTTTCGCCCGCTTCCCGCTGTTGCCAGGCAGCGCTGATGGCATAGTCCGAATCAAAAGCGGCGTTGCGCGCCACCACTTCGGCTCTGGCCACGGCCAGCTTGCCCATCTCAATCCGAATCTTAAGAAGTGATTGGGGATTACCCGTCCAGTTCCTCGGTTGAATCTCCGGCAGAATTCCTTCAGGTGGTACCTGGTCGAGCAACGATCTCAGTTCAGCCTGCCAACGCTCAGCTTCACCCGCCAAAGTGATCTTCTTCTCGCCAATCTCTACCCGTTTCACATCCAGCTCGTCAAAACGGCCGTAAACCGCCGCGCCTGAAGCCATCTCTCCCCGCAACCAGCGCTCCCGCTCTGCCAGCAGTGCCATCTGCTGCTCGAGTGCTCCATTGGAGGCTTCGATTCTGCGCCTCTCCGCCAGGGCGGTGACCAGTCTCAACTCCAACTCGGCCAGCACCTGTTGACGCTGCAAATCAACCAACGCAGCCCGCGCAAGATGGCTGTCCCTGAGGGACTCCCGACCGTTCAAACCGGGTATTACCTGCTTGAACTCCAGACTGCGGCTGCTCGGCAGATAGCGGTCGAAACTTGTCGGTTCATTCACCGGCAGATTGTTCAAACCCAGGGTGAAATTGGGGTCGGGCAGGCCCATCGAACCATCCGCATTGGCCTGCCAATGGGAGCGTTCCGCCAACGACACCCTGAGCGCAGGATGCTCATGCAGACGAAGCAGCAGATCTTGAAACGCCGGTGAACTGCTCTGTTCAGTCGCAACAGCCTGACCTGCCGCTAGAAAACACAATGCTAGAAGTCCGGAAAAAACGCGGACGCATCCAAACGCTCGACGAAGCATGAAGAACTCCCATAGCCTTATCGACGGCCCAAACCGGGGCCGAAACAAACGAGATCTTTAAACGGGCCGCAAGGGCCTAAGCGACTGGGGAGTGTTTGGGAGGTTGTAATTCAACCGGCTGTTCAGGTCGCGGTGGAGCCGGAACCCGTCCCTCACTGAGATAGAGGATATGAGAGACAGCGAAAGTGACCGGTTGCAGCTGCAGCTGTACGGTATAACCACAAAACAGGCAATGCATCGACTCACAGTCGGCCAGTTCGACCGTGCTGTCCATATCGTGGCAGTGGTGTTGCATCGGCCCGCTCATCGCACTCACCTGGGAGTCGGCCGACATGCCACAGGCCTTTGACCAGGCCATAACCAATGGTGCCTGTATCAGGAGCAGGATCAGTATTGCGATGCTGATTGTGCTGTGTCTTTGAGCCATGTTGAGTGACTGATGGGTTGCCATCTGAGTGGTGTAAAGTTTTACAACCTATGCAGAGAAATGACTGCAAACTCTGAATTATGTTCACTAATTTTTAGCAGACAAGCTGCCAATGATCAATTAAAAGGCCCTTTTCAGCAGATCCCGGCAGCACTCGCAGGGTGCGATAAAACGGCTTCGTCGCTCGGCAATTTACCAAAACAGGCCGATTACTCAGCGGCCCAGACCATCTCAGTCAGATAGGCCCGGTATTGAACCACCCAGATCACGAGAGGTAATACGGATGGCAGAATCAGGTAGCCCAGTTGATAGCCCAAAGCCACACCATCCATTGCAATGGGGGAGAAAGCCATTTGCGATGAGATTTCTGGTCCGAGGGTAAAGAGCAAGGTCTTCAGCCCATCGCAACAGACACCCCAGACCTGGAACAGAAACAGCAGCGGCAATCCCCACAGCCATTTGTTCCATTTCAGATCCTCATCCTTCGCATCTCCGGGAGTGGCAATTGAAAGTGCCGTATAGAGGGGCAGGCCGTAACTGTAGAGGAGCGGATTGACCGTAAAGACCAGGTCACCGCTGACCCCAGGCTGTTGACCTCTCAGCAGCTCGGCCGGCAGCGCCAGCAAAGTGACGAAGTCGAGACGATCCCCCTGCTGCTCCACTCCCTGGAAGATCTGCGGAAACAGTGCGGTCAAAACCCAGTCACTGAGCAGACCTACGGGCCAAACCAGACTCGGCGCCAGATAGTACCACCCCGCCAGACAGACCGGCAGCCAGAACACCACCTTGAGAACGAAAGCGGCGACCGGGTTGATCGAACTAAGCCGAAGCATGCTCTGGCCCGCTGTGCGACTTCTCTCTTGGCAGATAACGCAGCCAGATCAGAAACACCACCAGCACATCGAGTATGATCAGTGACTGCCAGATGTAGAGATGGGCCCACTCAAACGCGGTCTGATTCCACTGCCCAAGGTAGAAGAGGCTGATGATCCTGAGCAGGTTCATCGCCTGGATCGCCAGGATGCCGAGCGCAATACCGATCAGTTTCATCCGCCAGCTCGCCGGGAAGGCCAGCATTGCCGCGATCAGCACAATGCTCGCTTCAATACCGTTGCAGCCCGCCTCGATGGAGACCGCAAAACCACTCGCCTTGTCCAGCAGGACAATCCCGTAGGAGTGTACCCCATGATCGAACAGCTGAATCAGCCAGGCGCTGACTTCGGCAATGAAGGCAGTGAATGGAATCACCACCCACTGCTGACCGAAAGGCATCAGCTCCAGAGTGAACAGGCCGATCAGAATGGCGCTAAATAGCAGTGCAAATCGTAGCATCTTTCAAGTACCTTCATCGATGGAAGGCAATCACGTCTCTCTCAAATGGCGGGCCGCTTATTCAGCAAACCGACTGTGCGCTCAGATCTTGTCATTTACCGGGCCGCTTAACAAACGAATTAAAGGCCTGATTAACGATTTGCTCAGTTTTGATCAAGCTAAATATCAACGCAAGCCTGCAGATAGCCGAAATCAAAATAAAATTTACAATTTTAAGCTTTTGCAAACTATTGATACGATGTTTAATATTGATCGATTAGAATGCTGTTTGCAGGGTTAACCCATGGACTGCGAGACCCTCAAGCAACAATATTAAACAATGGCCTGAAGCAGGGATGTTCAAATTGAGTATCCTGTATGAATTTCGACACCCTGACTTTAGTCAAAGCCCTCGTCAATAATCTCAGAACATCGCAAAACAGACTCCGCCGTCATAAAGCCTATCTGACACTCGCACTGTTACTGCTGCCAGGCCTGGCAACCGCCACCACCACCATCAACCACCTGTTCAGCCCGGCCACCATCAACCCGGGCGATACGCCAACTTACCGCATCGAGATTGCAAACGACGCACTGGTCAGCCTGACCGAGGCTGAAGTCACTTCACTGCTGCTGCCACAGATCACCATTGCCAACCCGGCCAACATCACCAACACCTGTGGTTTTACGGGAGTCACCGCGACCCCCGGCACCTCGAGCATCGTCTTAACTAACGGCACCATTCCGGCACGGGTAGGACTGACCGATGGCCAATGCTTTTTCGAGCTCTCCGTCACCTCCACTACACCAGGTACCTACATCAACAATATCCCCGCCCTGGTGCCGCCGGCCAGACCCGATGCGGTGACTGCCGGTTATTCAG
>JAHRHW010000128.1 GCA_019100305.1 Candidatus Thiodiazotropha taylori
TTCTGCCCGGCTCCAAGGATATCATTTCCGACTGGAGAGCCCCCCTTGCCTGCGGCAACTACAACGTCAAGACGAGTAAGTGTTCAGGACAGAACTACGAATAACTTGTTGAGTTTTATCTAACATCTCCCGGGCCCCAGGGAAGGGGCCCACCAATCCCAGAGACCAGGATTGATTTCAGGGTACGACTCAGTCGCACTGCGATATTCGTTTACTTGTAAAAAGGTTTCACTGGATCTTTCTACAAGTAAATGAAAACCCAACATGGAGCAACAGAGGGGCATCCTCTATCAGGAATGGTAGCAATGACAATTGATACAAGTGACCAAGAAAGATTCAGTTGATAACGGAAGATGACTATCACCAAACAAATAAAAACCATCGTTCTGCTGCTGCTCCTGGTACTCGTGACTGGCACATCGAGCTTTGCCGATGCATCAGAACCAAAGCTGGATCAGGCGGTTGAACTACTCAAAGGTAAGAAGTTTCAACAGAAGTATCAGGCGATAGAACTGCTGGCTGAATCGGCATCCCCTCAGGCACAAAACATTCTCAAAGCCCTGCTGGAGCGTCGACTTTTCAAGTTAAAGAAAACCAAGCAGCTGGTGATTGCGGAGAAGCAGGGTAAAACCTACCAAGTTCAGCAGGCAGTCAGCCTGGAGGACCTCGGTGAGGTAAAAAAACGAGCCTTAAAAAAGATTTCGGTAAACAATAAAATGCGTACTCTGATACGCAGCGCATTGGCCAGCTTCGATCTGAAAAACCCTGATCGGGAGAAACGTCTGGCCGCTGTAAAACAGATTCTCGACAAGGCTGACCTGGAAAAAGCCGAGATCATCCGCCCCATGCTTCCACAGGAGCAGGATGAGGAGATCGCTGAAGCAATGTCGATCATCATTGCTCTGTCAGACCTCAGCTCAGATGACGCAAAACAGCGCAGTGACGCAGTGACACTGCTGAGCGGCAATATACACCCGTCCGTTCGCAATGCGCTGAACCAGCTTCAACAGCAGACCGATGATAAGGCGTTAGCCCGTAGCATTGAGCAGGCGCTCGACAGTATCGATGCAAAATTGCAGTTCTATGCGGTGATCGAAAACCTCTTTTTCGGTCTCAGTCTCGGCTCGGTTCTGGTACTGGCTGCAATCGGTCTGGCGATCACCTTCGGCGTTATGGGTGTGATCAACATGGCCCATGGCGAGTTGATCATGATCGGCGCCTACACCACTTATGTTATTCAGCTGTTGATGCCGGACAGTATCGGCACCGCAACGCTGATTGCCATACCCACAGCGTTTGTTGTCTCTGGCTTGGTTGGCATCGCCATTGAAAGAGGTGTGATACGGTTTCTTTATGGACGCTCACTCGAGACCCTTTTGGCGACCTTTGGTATCAGTCTGATCCTGCAACAGACGGTACGCTCAATTTTCTCACCGCTGAACCGTTCGGTGGAGACACCCAGCTGGATGAGTGGCGCCTGGGAGATCAACAGCGCCCTGTCACTGACCTTGAACCGGCTCTACATCATCGTATTCTGTCTGCTGGTGTTCGCGGCACTGTTTTTTGTCTTGAAAAAGACCGCACTCGGTCTACAGGTCAGAGCGGTATCGCAGAATCGCGCTATGGCCCGGGCGATGGGTGTTCGTTCTGAATGGGTCGACGCCATGACCTTCGGTCTGGGATCCGGGGTGGCCGGAATCGCCGGCGTGGCGTTGAGTCAATTGACCAACGTGGGACCCAATCTGGGACAATCCTACATCATCGACAGCTTCATGGTGGTGGTGTTTGGCGGCGTCGGCAATCTGTGGGGCACCCTGGTCAGCGGTATGTCCCTGGGGGTTGCCAACAAGTTCCTGGAACCCTGGTCAGGCGCAGTGCTGGCAAAAATTCTGGTACTGGTATTTATCATTCTGTTCATCCAGAAGCGGCCCAAGGGACTGTTCCCGCAAAAAGGCCGTGCTGCGGAGGGCTGACGCATGAAGATGTTAAACGTGCTGAAAGCCGATCGGGGTGGACAGATTTTCCTTCTACTGTTGCTGCTGATCGCGGTGGCTGTTCCGCTCCTCAATCAGTACACCACAGCAGACAACCCACTGCACATCTCCACCTACACGGTCGCTCTGCTGGGCAAGTATCTGGCGTTTGCCCTGCTGGCGGTTGCGGTTGACCTGGTATGGGGTTACCTGGGAATACTCAGCCTTGGTCACGGTGCCTTCTTCGCTCTTGGCGGTTATGCCATGGGTATGTATCTGATGCGCCAGATCGGTGAACGGGGTGTCTATGGGGATCCGCTACTGCCCGATTTCATGGTCTTCCTCAATTGGGACAGCCTGCCCTGGTTCTGGCATGGCTTCGATATGTTCTGGTTTGCCATGCTGATGGTGATGGTGGTACCCGGGGTGCTCGCCTTTGTGTTTGGCTGGCTGGCCTTCCGCTCAAGGGTGACCGGTGTCTATCTGTCGATCATTACCCAAGCATTGACCTACGCTCTGATGCTCGCCTTCTTCCGCAATGAAATGGGATTCGGCGGCAACAACGGACTTACCGACTTCAAAGACATCCTCGGTTTCAGCCTGCAGGATGACAGCACCCGAATCGCCCTGTTCGTCGCTTCTGCACTGGCCCTGGCTTTCGGTTACCTGGCCTGTCGGCTGATCGTCACATCCCGTCTCGGACGGGTGGCCGTGGCGATCCGGGACGCGGAAGACAGAACCCGTTTCACCGGTTATAAGGTGGAACATGTGAAGCTCGCGATCTTCACCTTTTCCGCCGTGCTGGCGGGCATTGCCGGTGCGCTCTATGTACCCCAGGTGGGGATAATCAATCCTGGTGAGTTTTCACCCTTGAACTCCATCGAGATCGTCATCTGGGTGGCGGTGGGTGGTCGGGCGACCCTGTATGGCGCCGCCGCCGGTGCGCTAATGGTGAACTACGGCAAGACCTACTTTACCGCTGCACTGCCGGAAGTCTGGCTGTTTGCTCTGGGTGCCCTGTTTGTGTTGGTAACCATCTTTCTGCCCAAAGGGGTGATCGGTCTGTTCAGGGCCAAGGATAAGCAAACATGAAGGCCCTCGATCAATTGCGCGATACCATGCGGCGTGACCGGGTGTTCGACTTCATGCTGCAGACCAGCGGTCTGGAGGTTGATGTCAGCCACGGCACCATTCTCTACCTGGAAGATATCTCGGTGAGTTTTGATGGCTTCAAGGCGATCAACAATCTCAATCTCTATATCGATGCGGGTGAACTGCGTTGCATCATTGGACCCAATGGCGCGGGTAAGACCACCATGATGGACATCATCACTGGCAAGACCAGACCGGATACCGGCAGTGCCTACTTCGGACAAAATATCGACCTGCTGCATCTCACTGAGCCGGATATCGCCCAGGCCGGTATCGGACGCAAGTTTCAGAAACCGACCGTTTTCGAATCCCATACCCTGTTCGAGAATCTGGAACTTGCCATGGCCGGTGACAAACGGGTCTGGCCTACCCTGTTTGCCCGCCTTCACAGCCAGCAGCTGGAACGCATCGACGAGGTACTGGAGATCATCGGTCTGCAGGAGCATCGCTCTCAGCTCGCCGGTTCTCTCTCGCATGGACAGAAGCAGTGGTTGGAGATCGGCATGCTACTGA
This sequence comes from Candidatus Thiodiazotropha taylori, assembly GCA_019100305.1. Lineage (GTDB taxonomy): Bacteria > Pseudomonadota > Gammaproteobacteria > Chromatiales > Chromatiaceae > Thiodiazotropha. Next base: position 3,639 of record JAHRHW010000128.1, read on the forward strand.
TGCAGGACCCGAAACTGTTGCTGGTGGATGAGCCGGTCGCCGGTATGACCCACCAGGAGATGGATCGCACGGCTGAACTGCTCACCTCACTGGCCGGACAACACTCGGTAGTGGTGGTAGAGCACGATATGGATTTTGTTCGCTCGATCGCACGCAAGGTCACCGTGCTACACCAAGGCAGCGTACTGGCGGAAGGCAGCATGAATGAGGTCCAGAACGATCCCCGGGTGGTGGAAGTCTACCTGGGCGAACAGGGTGAGGCCTAAAGTTATGCTGAAGATTGAGAAACTGAATCAGTATTATGGTGAATCCCACACCCTGTGGGATCTGGATCTGGATGTCACCAAAGGTCAATGTACCTGCTTGATGGGCCGTAACGGTGTGGGCAAGACCACCCTGCTCCAGTGCATTATGGGACTGTTGCCGATCGCCTCCGGCGATATCCATTTTTCAGGCGAATCGATAAGCAAACTGATCCCCGAACGCAGAGCCCCACTGGGTATTGGCTATGTGCCCCAGGGTCGACAGATCTTCCCCATGCTGACGGTGGAGGAGAATCTGCGCATCGGCCTGCCGGTACGTAAAACGGAGCGAAATAAAATCCCGGATTTCATCTTTGAGCTGTTTCCCGTTCTGAACGAGATGCTCGACCGAAAAGGTGGCGACCTCTCCGGTGGCCAGCAACAGCAGCTGGCGATAGGCAGGGCGTTGGTAATCGACCCACAATTATTGATTCTCGACGAACCAACAGAAGGGATTCAGCCTAATATTGTACAAGAGATTGGTGATATAATAATAAAGCTGAATCAGGAAATCGGTTTGACGGTTTTACTGGTTGAACAGAAGTTACCCTTCGCCCGCAAGGTGGCTGACCGCTTCTGCATCCTGGACAGGGGACGCCATGTTGCAACCGGAGAGATGGGTCAACTTAACGATGATCTGATTCGACAATACCTGACTGTCTAACGTCTACAGGAGCTTGGAAATCATGAAGACCCTTGGCTTGCTCGTTTTCTCTCTGCTGGCACTCTTCAGCAGCGCCGCGATGGCCCACCATAGTCCGGCGTCAATGGAGCATCTCGTTGAACACCTGTTACTCATGCTGGCAATCGGCTTGCCTCTATTTTTCGGTTTCAAGTATCTGCTGAAAAGAAACCGACGCGACTAGAACCTGTTGACACGAAATCCATGTTTGACCATGCAACAAACACGGCCAGCCAGGACTGATCCATTTCAATGCAGAGTCCACTCAGCGCGATGACGCCAGGCTGGCACGCCCAACTCAAACTGGGTTTTCGCAAAACAGTCAATAGAACCATCCTCTCCGAGCGCTTCCGCCAGGGCCCGTTATCCGTTCAACGGGCCCTCTACCCGGAACGCGATCTGTGCCATATCTATCTGCTGCACCCTCCCGGAGGGATAGTGGGTGGAGACAGGCTCGATATCCAGGTGGATGTAACTCCACAGGCCAACGCCCTGATCACCACACCGGGTGCGGCCAAATTCTATCGATCCCTCGGACCGACCGCCCATCAACAGCAGCGACTCGACGTTTGCGGGGGTTCTCTGGAGTGGTTTCCACAGGAGAACATCCTCTTTCCCAGTGCGCGGGTCGAGCTCACGACAGAGATCAGGCTCAGGGATGGGGCGCAGTTTATCGGTTGGGAGATCAACTGTCTGGGTCGCCCGGCGATTAATGAGCGCTTCGACCCGGGACAGGCGGATTTCAAATTCTCCCTGTGGCGTGACAACCAGCCACTATTAATCGAACGCATGCTGATCAAGGACCGCCCAGGTCTCGATGGATTGGCTGGACTGGGCGGCAACCCTGTGGTGGCCACGATGCTGGCCACCCTGGATGAGGATTCTCTGCTCGATGAGATCCGCCAACTCGACAATCAACCGCTACGACTGGGCATCACCCATACCGATGGTCTGCTGATTGTCCGCTACCTCGGCGACTCGACAGAGCAGGTCAGAAACCATTTCATACGAATTTGGCAGTTACTGAGACCCACCATCATCAACCGGCCCGCCTGTGAGCCCCGGGTTTGGAATACCTAACACAATATCGAGGAGGACGATGTGGAACTTACTCCCAGAGAAAAAGATAAATTACTGCTGTTTACTGCGGGACTGCTGGCCGAACGGCGCAAGGATAAGGGACTCAAGCTCAACTATCCGGAGGCAATGGCCTATATCAGTTGCGCCATCCTCGAAGGGGCAAGAGAGGGCCGCACTGTGGCCGAACTGATGGACCATGGCCGCAGCCTGCTAAGCAGTGAGGATGTGATGGAGGGCGTTGCGGAGATGATCCACGAGGTTCAGGTGGAGGCCACATTTCCCGATGGGACAAAACTGGTCACGGTGCATGATCCGATCCTACCCACCATAAGTGACCAGGGTGCCGCCATTGTGCCGGGTGAGGTCCTTACCGAAGCGGGTGAGCGGGAGCTCAATGAAGGGCGCCAACAACTCACTCTGTCGGTGGCCAATACCGGAGACCGCCCGATTCAAGTCGGTTCTCACTACCACTTTGCTGAAACCAATCCGGCGCTGCAATTCGACCGGGAGCAAGCCACAGGTTTCCGTCTCGACATCGCTGCGGGTACCGCGGTGCGATTCGAACCGGGGCAGACCCGCGAGGTGACCCTGGTAGCCTTTGCCGGTGATCGCAAAGTCTATGGTTTCAACGGAGCCGTGATGGGCTCACTGGAGGATTGACCGATGAGCAGAATCAGCAAAAAAGCCTACGCGGAGATGTATGGCGCCAGCGTCGGTGACCGGGTCAGACTGGGCGACACCGAACTCCTGATCGAAGTGGAACAGGACCATACCCAGTATGGTGACGAGGTAAAATTCGGCGGTGGTAAAGTGATCCGTGATGGTATGGGCCAGAGTCAACGGGTCAGTGCCGAGACAGTCGATACGGTGATCACCAATGCCCTGATCCTGGATCACTGGGGTGTGGTCAAAGCCGACATCGGCATCAAGGATGGTCGCATCAGCAGCATTGGCAAAGCCGGTAATCCTGACGTTCAGCCCGGGGTGAATATCGTGATTGGCCCGGGCACCGAGGCGATTGCCGGAGAGGGCTCGATCGTAACGGCAGGCGGCATCGATTCACACATCCACTTCATCTGTCCGCAACAGGTGGAGGATGCCCTGATGTCCGGCGTCACCACCATGCTCGGCGGTGGCACCGGCCCGGCAACCGGTACCAATGCCACCACCTGCACTCCGGGGCCCTGGCATATCCAGCGTATGCTGCAGGCTTCAGAGAGTCTGCCCATGAACCTGGGCTATCTGGGCAAAGGCAACGCCAGCCTGCCTGAGGCACTCAACGAACAGATTCTGGCTGGCGCCATTGGTCTCAAATTGCACGAAGACTGGGGCACCACCCCGGCAGCAATCGACAACTGCCTGAGCGTTGCCGACCACTACGATGTACAGGTCGCGATCCATACTGACACCCTGAATGAGTCGGGTTTCGTCGAGCACTCCCTGAGTGCCATGAAGGGGCGTACCATCCACACCTACCATACCGAAGGCGCCGGCGGCGGCCATGCACCGGATATCATCAAGGCCTGTGGCCAGGCCAATGTACTGCCCTCCTCCACCAATCCAACCCGACCCTACACCATCAACACCGTGGACGAACATCTGGACATGCTGATGGTATGTCACCACCTGGATCCCAATATCGCTGAGGATGTGGCCTTTGCAGAGTCCCGTATCCGCCGCGAAACCATTGCGGCCGAGGATATTCTGCACGACCTGGGGGCCTTCTCCATGATCGCCTCCGATTCACAGGCCATGGGCCGGGTCGGTGAAGTGATCACCAGAACCTGGCAGACCGCCCACAAGATGAAGGTGCAGCGGGGCAGCCTGGAGGGGGATCCGAAACAGCACGACAATCTGCGCGCCAGACGCTACATCGCCAAATACACCATCAACCCGGCGCTGGCCCATGGCATCGCCCATGAAGTGGGCTCGGTGGAGGTGGGTAAACTGGCCGACCTGGTACTCTGGAAACCCGCCTTCTTCGGCACCAAACCAAGTCTGATCATCAAGGGTGGCATGATCGCCGCCGCACCGATGGGTGACCCGAATGCCTCGATTCCTACCCCTCAACCGGTGCACTACCGAAACATGTTCGGTGCCTTGGGGCCAGCCTGTCAGGCAACCCGCATGACCTTTGTCTCTGAGGCGGCGAAGGCGGCCGCTGTAGACCAACAGCTTGGCCTGAAGTCTCAGATCGGCACCGTCAGACAGTGCCGTTCGATCGACAAAACCGGGATGATCCTCAACGACTATCAACCGGAGATCGAGGTGGATCCACAAACCTATCAGGTCAAAGCCGATGGTACCCTGTTGACGTGTGAACCGGCGGCGGAGCTGCCAATGGCACAGAAGTACTTTCTGTTTTGATTTGATTGGCCGCAAATAGACACCAATCACCATCAATGAACGCAAATAATATCAGTTACCTTTAGCGTAGCTTTGCAGTGATCAGCGTCCATTCGCGGCTATAAATTGCTTTCAGGTATAAGCACGACAGATGATCAAACTGACCAAAAAAATCGACCAGGCGGAGGAGGTTGAAACAACCCTCACTCTGCCGCTGCAGAGTCGTATCAAAAGCCGGCTCAGGGTAACCCTCGACGATGGCCGGGATGCGGGCCTGTTGCTTCCCAGAGGCACCACATTGAAAGAGGGGGACCTGCTCTCCACTGACTCCGGTATGGTGATCCGTATCAAGGCTGCTGATGAAACCCTCTCCATCGTCGAGAGCCACGATACACATCTTTTGTCACGTGCCTGTTACCACCTGGGCAACCGCCATGTCTCGATCCAGATTGAAGCCGGGCGGATCAGCTATCCCCACGACCATGTATTGGACGAGATGCTGGCAGGACTGGGGTTGCAGGTTGCAATCGCAGAAGCCCCCTTTGAACCGGAGCCCGGCGCCTATGGCGGCAGTGCCGACCAGGGACGGCAACACCAGGGACACAGCCATGCACACCATCACTGACAGCACTCTGCACAGACTGCGTCTGCTGCATCTGGTCAGTCCCTCACTGCCACTGGGAAGCTTTGCCTACTCCCAGGGGCTGGAGTGGGCAGTCGAAGACAATTGGATCAAGCATGAAGCCGAGCTACTTCAGTGGACGGATAATCTGCTGCAGACCAGCCTGACCCACCTGGACCTGCCCCTGTTACAGCGGCTCTATGAGAGCTGTGAAAACCGGGACCTGGAGCGCTTCAGCTACTGGAGCCGATACCTGACCGCCAGTCGCGAGACCCGTGAGTTGCGCGAAGAGGAGACCAACCGGGCCAGAGCCCTGGCTGCGCTCTTACCCCAGTGGCAGATCCCAACGGACGCCGCCTGGTTGGAAGCGATCAAAAACAACCACCTCAGCGGTTATGCCTTTGTCGCTCACCACTGGGGAATCAGCATCAACCAGGCGGCGGAAGGCTATCTCTGGAGCTGGCTGGAGAACATGACCCTGGCTGGGGTCAAGATCATCCCCCTGGGTCAGATGGCAGGACAACGGATACTACAGGCCTGCATTGAGCAGATTCCAGACCTGGTAAGGACCGGTCTCTCCCTGCATGACGAGGAGATCGGTCTCTCAAGCCCGGTCCAGGCGATTGCCAGCAGTCTGCATGAGACTCAATACACCAGAATTTACCGATCATAGAGAGAACAACAGATGAGCCAAGCCTCACCCTTGAGAGTCGGCGTCGGCGGCCCTGTCGGCTCCGGCAAAACCGCCCTTCTTGATGCCCTGTGTAAAGCGATGCGGGACCACTATCAACTGGCGGTGGTGACCAACGATATCTATACCCAGGAGGACGCCAAATTCCTGATGCGCAGCCAGGCGCTGGATGAGAACCGGATCATTGGCGTCGAGACCGGCGGTTGCCCACACACTGCGATCCGTGAGGATGCCTCCATGAACCTGGCCGCCGTAGAGGACCTTTGTCAGCGTCACACTGACCTGGATCTGGTTTTCATCGAAAGCGGTGGTGACAACCTGAGCGCCACCTTCAGCCCGGAGCTGGCTGACCTGACCATCTATGTCCTGGATGTGGCGGAGGGGGAGAAGATGCCCCGCAAAGGCGGCCCGGGCATCACCCGTTCAGATCTGTTGATCATCAACAAAATCGACCTGGCGCCCTATGTGGGTGCCTCCCTGGATGTGATGAAAGAGGATACCCTGCGGATGCGTAAGGAGCGTCCATTTGTCTTTACCAACATGAAGACGGGGCAAGGGCTGACGGAGATCATCGACTTCATCGAGCACCAGGGGATGCTGAAAGATTAGGCAATCAATCGTAATCCCACGTAGAGTTTTTAAATGACTGGATGGTAAGCAATACGATATCAATGCTCAGCGAGCAGATAACGGATGGCTTCAAGAATCATCACTGAGGGGGTTTGGTGGGGCAGCAGAAAGCGCAACTCACCCTGAGGTGAAACCAGATAGGTCGTCGCCGAGTGATCAACCGCATAGGCGAAGGCTGATTCCTCAAGCGGCACTTCAACGTATTGTGCGCCATAAAGTTTCGCCACCTGCGCAATCTCAGCTTCACTTCCGGTTACACCGATCAGGTTGGGGTGGAAGTAACTGACGTAGTCATCTAAATCCTGAAAGCCATCGCGCTTGGGATCGACACTGAT
>JAHRHW010000129.1 GCA_019100305.1 Candidatus Thiodiazotropha taylori
GCGATCTACACCACCAACTGCAACGGTCTGTCGATCTGATCAACCAGGAGCTGGAGATCGTCTCCAGAAGCCTGTTTCCGGCAATCGACCGCTTCGGTCGATTGCCGGTTACGAAGCCGGGATGACTTACTTACCGCAGAGCTTGAAGGAGTTGATCAGGCTCTCCTGCAGGATCGGCAGGGCATGAGCATCCAGTGCCTGATAGGCGGTTTTGGTGATATGTGAGTAGTCCTCGGTGTAGTAACCAACCTTTCTGTTCCCCTCTTCATTGGTCATCACCTTTTCGATGTCCAGAACAGGAAATTCCATCTGTTTTGCATACGCTCTGACCCGCTCATTCACAGCCATGACATTGGTGCTGATATAGTCCTGGAAGCTCTGCTTTCCGCGCATGTTGTTAATCCACCTGACCAGTGTATCCATGATTGAGTCTGGCAGACCCATGGTGATTTCTGTTGCCAGTACTGGCGTGATGCCGGCCTGCTGGGCGGTTTCCGCCATCGCTTTGACATTTTGAAAGGCGGTCTCACCGGTCTGTTCGGCGACCTCTCTTGGGTGATTTGAAAAATCGTTGATGTATCCCCAGATGATGACAGCTTTGGGGTTGGTGGCTGATAAATCCTCTTGGAATCGATCACGAACTTCGCTTGAAACCGCACCGTTGACCCCGGTGTTGGTCACTTTCAAGCAATCCACCTGACTGATCGGCCAGGCTTTGGCGTATGAAGCGCCTGTGATCAGCAGGTTCGCTTGTGGTTCACTCATGCTGCTCTCCTGGGCCAACAGCAGCATCGGTGTATAAAGCAGGGTCAGGATCGTTACTCGAAAGGGTTTCATCGGGCTTTAGGCTCCCATGGGTTGGGTTGTGGGATCAGAGTGACCATTTGGTGTTCTGCAGGTCTTCCATGTGATCTGTTTTTTGCCGGTTAGTTTATTGCAATCATCCAGCGACGCAATACCGCAGTTCCATTTATGAGTGATCTGTTGAGCACACTGTGACTAATTGTCTATTCAGTGGCAGGCTTGTTTCTTTATTCCTGAGAGCCGATCTAGCCCCGTCCGGGTTGATGAGTGTCGAATTTCTTTACATAACCTCACAAGAATTAAAGGATTATTGCTGTAACACCATGAAATTAATGATGTTAATGTGCTAGGCACGCTATTTGCTATCACTAACGGAAAGTTATTGGACGGAGTCACTATTCCATGGGTGTAAAAAGTTGGTATCTCTCTGTTGCGCTGCTCTGCACGAGCCTGTTTGCAGCGCATTCACAAGCTGCTCTGATCGATCAGGGTGGTGGACTGATCTACGATACCGTACTGGATATCACCTGGCTGCAGGACGCTTCCTCCTACAAGGTCACCTATGAAAACGGCGAGCAGGATGCGGGTAAGCTGAACTACAACGACGCGACTGCCTGGGTGGATGGTCTGATCTATGAGGATACGGTTCGGGGCGTGGTATACGATGATTGGCGTCTGCCCACCACTTTCACTCCGCAACAGGGTACCTGGTACGACGAAACCGGCCTGAGCAGTGAGTTGGCCTACATGTACTACGTCAATCTGGGTTATCCGGCGATCATCGCTGAGGCTGGACAGGATCCAGCTGAGATCCCCAATCCGACCTCCAGCAACTACAACCCCTTTCAGAATCTGCAATATCGGGGTTACTGGTCTGAAACCACCGTGGCCGGCAACGATCAGATGGCCTACTTTCTGCACTTCCACCTGGGTATTCAGGGTGCAACCAGTGTGGATGGGGATGAACTGCGTGTCTGGGCGGTTAGAGATGGCAACGTCACTGCAGTACCGGCGCCACCCGCACTGCTGTTGTTACTCTCCGGTCTGGTGATGATGAGGTTTTTCAAGCGCGGCAAATCCATGGCTGAGTCATAGTTTCTCAACACTTCACGATTTAGGATGATTTCGCCCTGCTTTGCAGGGCGTTTTTTTTTCACAATGCCGACGGGATCTGCTGACTATTGATAAGGCAGCGATCGGCTTTCAATCGGCCGAGCTTGACGTGGGATATTTCGAGGAGTGAGATGGCGCGCCCGACAGGATTTGAACCTGTGACCCCCGCCTTCGGAGGGCGGTACTCTATCCAGCTGAGCTACGGGCGCTGAAGTGCTGCAACTCTCTGCAGTGCGGTGATTACAGCGATGCGTAGTTTAGCCCTCCCGGCAGGTGCCGTCCAACCCTGTTCGCTCTTTTTTTCATCCGCGGGTATAATCGCCGGGTTTTTCGCAATGCCTATTGTTAATCCGCCACCTTACTCAGGGCTGGAACTCAGCCCATGAACAAGGCGTGGGGCGCAATCGATTGAAATACGGAGGATTATGCCCGTGAGTATCCAAGTTGTAACTAAGTCTGGTGTGTTGACAGGTGTGGCTGTCGCATCTCTGCTGGTTTCTGCCCAGCTTTTCGCAGAAGAGCGTCCAGAGGTTCTGGAACGAATTGCCCCAATCGGCAAGGTTGCTGTTGAAGGTGCCGCAAAGCCTGCTGAAGCAGCACCTGCGCCAGCCGCGGCCGCTGAGAGTGCGCCTGCCGCTGCTGAAACCGAGGTCGCACCGGCTGCCGAGGCTGCCCCGGCTGAAGCCGCACCCGCTGCTGCTCCGGCTGCCCCCAGTGGTGATGCGCTGGCAGTCGCTACCACCTCCGGTTGTATGGCTTGCCATCAGGTCGAGACCAAAGTGGTTGGTCCAGCCTATAAAGAGGTAGCCGCCAAATACAAAGGTGATGCGGCGGCGCTCGAAATGCTGGTCGGCAAGGTCAAATCCGGTGGTGTCGGTACCTGGGGACAGATTCCCATGCCGCCCCACGCCCATGTCTCGGATGAGAACATTCGTGCCGTTGTGGAGTGGATCCTGAGCATGTAATGGAAGTACCCGGCAACCGTTCTCATCGGTTGCCGGGTGGTTCAACTGAGCATCGATTTCAGATTGGCCAGATGGGCCGATCCCCGCGCCTGCTGCTCCTCCTTGCTGAGCTTGTTGCCTCGGCCCTCCCAAACCAGATCCTCTTCCGGCAGCTCCTGCAGAAAGCGGCTCGGCTCTACGGCAACCAGCTCGCCGAAACGTTTGCGTTTACTGGCATAGCTCATGGTCAGGCTGCGTTGCGCTCGGGTGATGCCCACGTAGGCCAGCCTGCGCTCCTCTTCGATGTTGTCCTCTTCGATACTGCTGCGATGGGGTAGCAGCTCCTCCTCCATGCCGACCAGGAAGACATGGGGGAACTCCAGTCCCTTGGCTGCGTGCAGGGTCATCAGGTGGACCTGATCCTGTTCGGCTTCATCCTCCTGACGTTGCAGCATGTCCATCAGGGTCAGATGGTTGACCATCTCCGCCAGGGTCTTCTCCTGCAGCTCACCGTGCTGTAGTGCTTTCAGCCAGTCCATCAGGTCGGTGACATTCTCCATGCGTGCCTCGGCGATGCCGTCGCTGCTGGCATTCTCTTTCAACCAGTCCAGGTAGTCGATCTCTTCGATCAGGGCGCGGAAGGCCGCCGCCGGATCCGAGTCGGCCTTTTGCGCATGGTGTTGGATCAGGCGGGAAAAGTGCTGCAGGCGCTCATAGGGGCGACTGCTGAGCAGGTTCTTCAGGCCGATCTCCTCGCAAGCGGGCAGCAGGGCGCTGCCACGCTGCTGGGCATACTCGGCGAGTTTCTCCAGGGTGGTCGGGCCGATCTCCCGGCGCGGGGTGTTGACGATGCGTAAAAATGCACTGTCGTCGGTGGGATTGGCCAGCAGCCGCAGATAGGCCATGCCGTCTTTGACTTCGGTACGGGAGAAGAAAGAGGTGCCGCCACTGAGAAAGTAGGGAATGTTGTGGCTGCGCAGGGCCTTCTCAAACAGCTTCGCCTGGTGATTGCCCCGGTAGAGAATGGCGCAATCCCGGTTATTGGCCTTGGCGGTAAACTTCAGGTGGATGATTTCCGATACCACCCGCTCCGCCTCCTGGGTCTCATTGGAGCAGACCAGGACACGCAACTCCGGTCCCAGACCCAGTTCACTCCAGAGCTTCTTTTCAAATACATGGTGATTCTTGCTGATCAGATGGTTGGCAGATCTGAGGATGCGCCCGCTGGAGCGGTAGTTCTGCTCCAGCTTGATCAGTTTCAGGCTTGGGAAGTCAGACTGCAGACGGGCCAGATTTTCTGGCCGGGCGCCTCGCCAGGCATAGATCGATTGATCGTCGTCCCCCACCACGGTGAAGGCGGCTCTCACCCCGGCCAGCTGTTTTACCAGCTCATACTGGGCCTGATTGGTGTCCTGGTACTCATCCACCAGCAGATAGCGGATCCGGTCCTGCCACTGATCGAGTACCTCCGGATGGGTGCGAAACAGGTTCACCGGCAGTAGGATCAGATCGTCGAAATCGACCGCGTTAAAAGCCATCAGACTGCGTTGATAGGCGGCATAGAGCTGTGCCTGCCCCTGTTGCAGATCATTTACGGCCTGCTGCTGGGCCTGCTCCGGCGTGATCAGGTCGTTCTTCCAGGCGGATATGGTCCACTGGGCGGCGTTTACAACCGAGTCATCTCCAAGATTCTGCTTGCGCAGCAGATCTTTGATTAATCCGGCGCTGTCCTGCTGATCAAAGATCGAGAAGCCCGATCTGTAGCCAAGGGTCTTCAGCTCCTGGCGGACGATGTTCAATCCCAGGTTGTGAAAGGTGGAGATTCTTGGCAGCTGCTGCTGTTGTTCGCCCAGGGTTTTGGCGACCCGCTCTTTCATCTCCCGAGCCGCCTTGTTGGTGAAGGTGACCGCCGTGATCTGCTGTGGGTTGAGTCCGCAGCGTTTGATCAGGTAGCTGATCTTTGCGGTGATGACCCGGGTTTTTCCACTCCCGGCCCCCGCAAGCACCAGTAGCGGTGTGTCGATATAGTTGACCGCTTGCTGTTGTCTTGGGTTGAGCTCGGACATTTAAGGGTGGTCTTTACGGCGGCTGGACAGAGGCGCAAGGGTACGCAGTGGCGTTATCGATTTCAACACTGGCGTCAATGCCTGATATGATGGGCAGGGCAGGGCCGGTTTCGGCAAACTGCGATAAAAAGCCCTGTTAGCGTCCAGAAAAAAGAAGAGATTTCATGGTAATAACACAAGACAGACGCCGCAATCGACGGGGGGGCGCAGAGGGTCAGCTGACCCGCGAATCCTGGCGAGTATTTCAGATCATGGCCGAATTTGTCGAGGGTTTCGAGCAACTGGCTCAGATCAGCCCTTCGGTGAGTTTTTTCGGCTCGGCAAGAACGCCTCGGGACCATCCTCACTACGCCCTGGCGGAAGAGATTGCCCGGCTGCTCTCCGACAGTGGGTTCTCTGTGGTAAGCGGTGGAGGGCCTGGCATCATGGAGGCCGCCAACAAGGGGGCCTTTGAGGGGAAGTCCACCAGCATCGGGCTGAACATCCAGCTGCCGATGGAGCAGTCAGGTAACCCCTATCAGGATATCTCGCTCAACTTCCGTCACTTTTTTGCCCGCAAGGTAATGTTTGTCAAGCATGCCTCCGCCTATGTGGTGCTGCCGGGCGGCTTTGGAACCCTGGATGAAATGGCTGAGATCCTGACCCTTGTGCAGACCGGTAAAACCCGTAAGATCCCGATCATTCTGGTGGATGGCGACTTCTGGGGTGGGCTGCTGGATTGGTTCCGCGATACGCTCTGCCTCGCCGGGACCATCGACCAGGAAGACCTGGATCTGGTGCAGGTCTGCGAACAGCCACAACAGGTTGTGGATGCCATCTTCAACCACTACGAAACACGACGCTTCGAGCCCTCTCCTGCGGAGCAGGAGATACTGCTTGAGCTCTAATAATCTCCCATGGAGGGAGGACATGATGAACAAGCTGAATCTCCTGGCCAAAGCCCTGCTGAGTATTACACTGCTCACCGGTCTGCCGCTTCTCGCTGAGGATCAGGCGGTACCTGAGCCACCGGAGCTGCCCCTGCCAGAGGTGATTGTCGACGGTGAGGTGATCGAACCCGATATCACCATCATCAAGCGGGATGAGGGTACGATTACCGAATACCGGGTCAATGGTCAGCTCTACATGGTGAAGATTCAGCCGGACAACGGTCCGGCCTACTACATGAGCGACCGGGACGGTGATGGGGAGTTCGATTCCCGCTCCAATGATCCGACCAACATCTCCGTACCCCAATGGATACTGCTGCGCTGGTGATCGGGGTTTGATGAGTCATTTTCTAGCAACCATCGAAAAAATTGCCCGCGGCTTCGACCAGATCAATGAGAGACTGGGGCAGGCGATATCCTGGTTGAGCCTGTTGATGGTGCTGGTAACGGTGGCCGTTGTCGTACTGCGTTACGTCTTTCAGCTTGGCTGGATCTGGCTGCAGGAGTCTGTCACCTTCATGCATGCGGCCCTGTTTCTGGTGGGGGCCGCCTACACCCTAAAACACGAAGGGCATGTGCGGGTCGATATCATCTACCGCAAGTTCTCTGAGCGAGGCCGGGCCTGGGTCGATCTGGTCGGCACCCTGACCCTGCTGCTGCCGGTCTGTCTGTTCATCTTCTTTATCAGCTGGGACTATGTGGCCAAATCCTGGGCACTCTTTGAAGGCTCCAGAGAGGTCGGCGGGCTGGATGGTGTGTTTCTGCTGAAGAGCCTGATTCTGGTGATGGCGGTGTTGCTGGTGCTGCAGGGGGTATCCCTGGCGGTACGCAGTCTGAGTCAGCTGCTGGGTCAGGGGGAAGTGTCCGCCGAAGGTGATGGGTGATGGCTGAATATCTTCCTCTGGTGCTGTTTCTGCTGGTCTGCCTGGTGCTGCTGTTCGGCTACCCGGTGGCTTTCTCCTTGGGCGGCACCTCGCTGGCCTTCGCCTGGCTCGGGACCTATACCGGTCACTTCGATGATGCCTTTCTGCAGGCGCTGCCCAATCGGCTCTACGGCATCATGACCAATGAGACGTTGATCGCGGTGCCCCTGTTCGTCTTCATGGGGGTAATGCTGGAGCGTTCCAGGGTGGCGGAGAATCTGCTCGATACCATGGCAAGTCTGTTCGGCACCCTGCGTGGCGGCCTCGGTATCTCGGTAACCATCGTCGGTATGCTGCTGGCCGCCAGTACCGGCATTGTCGGTGCAACGGTGGTGACTATGGGGTTGCTATCACTACCGACCATGCTCAAGCGCAACTATGATCCGGCCATCTCCTGCGGGGTAATCTGCGCAGCCGGTACGCTCGGCCAGATCATTCCCCCTTCAATCATTCTGGTTCTGCTTGGAGACGTGCTCTCGGCGGCTTATCAGCAGGCCCAGCTCGACATGGGGATCTTTTCACCGGACACGGTCTCGGTCGGCGATCTGTTTGTCGGCGCGTTGCTGCCCGGGTTGATGCTGGTACTACTCTATCTGCTCTACATTATTTTCGTCGCTGTGGTGAAGCCGGCTTCGGTACCGGCGATCCCGGTCGATGAGCAGCAGGAGAAGGGTGCCCTGCTGACCAGGACGCTGAAAGTCCTGCTGCCGCCACTGTTGTTGATCGTTGCCGTGCTCGGCTCGATTCTTGGCGGTCTGGCGACGCCGACCGAAGCCGCTTCGGTGGGTGCAATCGGCGCCATGCTGCTGGCCTTCAGTCAAAAACAGCTCAATCTGAAAACCCTCAAAGAGGTGGTTACCGGTACGACCAAAGTTACGAGTATGGTATTCATGATCTTCATCGGGGCCTCACTCTTCTCATTGGTGTTCCGTGGTTTTGGTGGCGATGAAGTGGTGACCGAGCTGTTGACCGATCTACCGGGTGGGGTGGTCGGTGCGATGGTCGTGGTGATGCTGGTGATGTTCCTGCTGGGCTTTATCCTCGACTTCATCGAGATCACCTTTGTGGTGGTGCCGATCGTCGGACCGATCCTGTTGGCGATGGGTCTGGATCCGGTCTGGCTCGGGGTGATGATCGCCATCAATCTGCAGACCTCTTTTCTCACCCCGCCTTTCGGTTTTGCTCTGTTCTATCTGCGTGGTGTGGCGCCGAAACAGATCTCCACCACGGCCATCTATCGCGGCGTTGCGCCGTTTATTGTGATCCAGCTTTTGATGCTCGGCCTGTTGGCCTACTGGCCGCAACTGGCTACCTGGCTGCCGGAGATGGTCTACGGCTGAGGCATAACAGATCACCAAAACATGCTGTTGAATTGCTCAAGTTAATATTGTGAGGCGTGATTATGGGTTTTGAAAGAATCATGGGGCTTAATGTCACGGATGATGAGGCGTATCAAAAATATCGTGAGGAGATGGAGCCGATATTGAACTCGATCGGTGCTGCCTTCGGTTACGACTTCAAGATTGCCGAAGTGCTGCGTTCAAAATCCGACCAGCCGATCAATCGGCTCTTCACCATCGATTTTCCCAGCCGGGAGGCGATGGAGGCGTTTTTTGAACGGCCCGACTACCTGGAGATCAAGCAGCGTCATCTGGATGGTGCGATCAACAGTAAAACAGTGATTGCCCTGCATGAGACGGATGGGTGAACCGATCGTCCGGTCCCTTGTGATTTTATTGATCACTGCGGGATAAATAATCAGAGTTTTCCTGATATTCACGTTAGACTCATGTACTGAATAACCTGTGGTGAATGAGCCTGATGGTTAGTGGATTACACGATTCGTGCGACTGTTCCAACCTATGCTGGAATGAGGAGGTTTGCAGAAGTTGTCGGATTTACTTATCCGCAAATCAATGCAAAGAACCACGAATTATTCGCCAATGGTTGTGGTTGCCCTAAGACACCGATTTCCAATTGAATCGTCATCCGGTGAAGCCTGGGATTCAGTGCATGCCGGTTTGACGGTTATGTCATAAACCGGTGATACAATTTTTGCTTCAGAATCGGAGAATCCTGGATTGTCAGTCAGGGGATACTTCTTCTCAATGCAAAGAGGCCAGCTTGAAAAATGAATATCAAGGACAAAAAGATCAACTGGGGTGTGGTCAGTGTGGTGATCGGTTCCTGGCTCGGTGCAATGATCATGTTGTTGGTGATGTATGACATGATGTTATCCATGCGGGCCATGCGTGGTCACATGGGGGATATGTCTCACGATATGCGAGAGATGAAGGTCAGTATGAATGGCATGGGGGAGAAGATATCCCTGATGTCCAAGGACATGAAAATCATGAGCCATGAGTTTGTCGAAGTGGATCAGCATATGTCAGATATGTACAAACTGATGGCGGATGATCTGGACGCCATGCGCCAGAGCATGCAGGTGATGACTCCATCCGTTGCCACCATGGGGCCAACCATGAATCGCATGGGCAGCGATATGAACCGGGGCGTCGACTCCTTTACCAGTCCTGGCAGCTATATGTGGAATATGATGCGTTGATTGTTTGATTAAGTCCGCATATAAACACATATGGGTGGGTATATTATCTCCCCTCTCCCCTTGTTGGTGAGGGGCCGGGGGAGAATCGGCACCTGTCTCTTCATAAGAATTCAATGCTATTTGTTTTATCTGAATCCACGGATTCATTTTTTTAGCCAGTTGAGACGCTTCGCGTGCACCCTCTCCCCAACCCCTCTCCCATCAAGGGAGCGGGGCTTTTAGTGCGTGTTTGGCGTCCAGTAGCGCGATTCAAAAATCTGAAGCTCAGGAAGTTACACGATTAATATTCGCGTTCATTTGTGCACTTAAGATAGTTAAACCGAAAGCGCCTGCATCAGGGCCTTCAGTGCCTGCCCGCGATGGCTCAGGCTGTTTTTGGTCTCCGGCGTCAGTTGTGCCGAACTGCAGTCATGGCTGGGGACATAAAATATCGGGTCGTAGCCAAATCCGTTCTCGCCTTGCGGTTCAAACAATATTCGGCCCTCCCAACTGCCCTGGCAGATGATGGGTGTCGGGTCTTCCGCGTGACGCATGTAGACCATCAGGCACTGGAAGCGGGCCGTGCGTTTCGCTTCCGGTATCTCTTCGAGACGGCTCAGCAGTTTTTGCAGATTCTCTTCGTCCGATGCCTCCGGCCCTGCGAAGCGGGCTGAGTAGATGCCGGGCGCGCCATTCAGTGCATCGACCTCGATGCCCGAATCGTCTGCGATGGCCGGCAGGCCACTCAGGCTCGATGCATGGCGGGCCTTCTTGATGGCGTTCTCCACAAAGCTGAGACCATCTTCTATGGCGTCGGGAATATTGAAATCCTTTTGCGCAACCACAGTGATCTGTTCGCTGGCCAAAAGCTGATTGATCTCCCTGACTTTACCCGCATTGTTGCTGGCCAGTACGATCCGTTCACCTGAATGATGTCCTGTCATTTCACTCTACCTGTCTCTCTGGTTTGA
>JAHRHW010000130.1 GCA_019100305.1 Candidatus Thiodiazotropha taylori
TTTAATCTTTAGGCGGAGGTGGTGCCAGTACCGTACGGCTGCCATTGGTTTCTGCCGGTCCGACAATCCCGGTACGCTCCATCTCTTCAATCATTCTGGCAGCCCGGTTGTAGCCGATCTTCAAACGGCGTTGCACTCCGGATATTGAGGCCCGCCTGGTCTCCGTAACGATTCGTACCGCTTCGTCATAGAGAGGGTCGTTATCCTCCGTGTCGCCGCCTTCAGCGGGAAATCCGGGCACCGATTCTGTCGCTTCCTGTACGATCTCTTCCAGGTAATCGGGCTGGCCCGACGCCTTCAGGTGTTTCACCACCCGATGCACTTCATTGTCGTCAACGAAGGCGCCATGCATACGCTGGGGAATGTTACTGCCGGTTCCCATATAGAGCATGTCACCATGACCCAGCAGATGTTCGGCCCCCATCTGATCGAGGATTGTTCTTGAATCGACTCGGGATGAGACCTGGAAAGCGATTCGGGTAGGAATATTCGCCTTGATCAGACCGGTGATGACATCCACGGAGGGTCGCTGGGTTGCCAGGATCAGATGGATGCCGGATGCCCTCGCCTTCTGTGCCAATCGTGCAATCAACTCCTCAACCTTTTTCCTTGCCATCATCATCATGTCGGCAAGCTCGTCGATAATGACCACAATAAATGGCAGAGGTTCCAGGGTCGGATGAGCCATGGCTTCGATGACTTCAGTCGGTTCCGGTTGAAACAGGGGGTCCTTGATCGGCTCGCCTTTCTTGATCGCCTCTCTCACCTTACGGTTGTAGCCGGTGATGTTACGAACCCCCAGACTGGCCATCAGACGATAACGACGTTCCATCTCCCCGACACACCAGCGCAGGGCATTGGCAGCCTCCTGCATATCGGTCACCACCGGAGTCAGCAGATGAGGTATGCCCTCGTAGACTGAGAGTTCCAACATCTTCGGATCGACCATGATCATCCGCACTTCATCCGGTTTCGATTTGTAGAGCAGACTGAGGATCATGGCATTGATTGCAACGGATTTACCGGATCCGGTGGTACCGGCAATCAATGCATGAGGCATCTTCGCCAGATCGGCACACATCGGATTACCCGCGATATCCTTACCCAGCGCGAGTGTCAGTGGTGATTTTGAGGACTCATAAGTCTCCGACTGCAGCACCTCACTGAGAAAGACCATCTCCCGATACTCATTCGGGATCTCCAGACCGATCACCGATTTACCCGGGATCACTTCGACTACCCGCACTGCAACAGTTGAGAGCGCCCGGGCAAGGTCTTTCGACAGACCACTGATCTTGCTGACCTTGGTACCTGCAGCCAGTTTCAATTCATACAGGGTGACCACCGGCCCGGGATGTACGGCAACTACCTCCACATCGATATCGAAGTCGGCAAATTTGAGCTCCACCTGACGTGACATGGCCTGCAGGGCCTCTGGTGAATAGGCCTGTACCGTCTGCTTGGCCGGATCGAGTAGCGCCAGAGGCGGCAGCTCGCTGTTGGGGTCGACCTCAAACAGCGGGACCTGACGCTCTTTCTCAACCCGTGCACTGGGCTTGGGTGCGTTGATGACCGGTTCTATTCTCGGTTGTTTGCGGCTCTTCTCCTTCTTCTGCTCCTTTTTGATCAACTCCACCCGCTCCTGTCGAGCACGCTTCGCCGCATGACGCTCCTGCAGAGAAAAAAATCCCAGCTGAAGCACGTGTGAGGTTTTCAGCACCAGGCCACCGAGAAAATCCATCACAGTGAACCAGGAGACGCCGGTAAACAGAGTGAAGCCGCTGAGAAAAAGAGCCAACATCATCAGACTGCTGCCCGAGCTACTGAAAACGGCCTCGAAATAGTTACCCAACAGTGTTCCCAATGCCCCTCCGGTACCGGTAGGCAGATTAGCCATCAGATGATTGGTATGCAGTGCCGCCAGCGCACATCCCGATGCCAGGGTGATGAAAAAACCCAGCCAGCGAACCAATACCAGATTGATGTTCACGGAGTCGTCCGGATTGCGACGACGAAAAACCAGTACCGCACTCCAACTCAGCATGATCGGAAACAGATAGGCAAAGATGCCAAACAGATAGAGAAAGACGTCTGCAAACCAGGCGCCCGCAGGTCCCCCTGAATTGAGTACCTTGGCTTCCGATCCGGTATAGGACCAGCCCGGATCAAGTGGGGAGTAAGTGAACAAGGAGAGCAGCAGATAGCCACTGAGGCAGAACAGGCTCCACATGATGCCTTCCCGCATGGCATGACTGACATGGGAATGGAAGGCGCTCTGTTCTGATGTTTGTTGGCTTTTTGCCTGTACTGCCATAGTTTCGTCTCAATCCAATCGCTGACCCTGGCGGGTTCAATCAGGAGCGTGCGCCCAAAGGATGAATCATTCCCCAGGGATCTGCGCTCAATCTCTCGTTTCAGGTTTTATCGAACTGTAATATTCTAACAATTATCACTGCTAAATTATAGAGTTACAGATTATTGTTACTCTTGATTCACAAGTATTGATCACGCAGGACAGGATGCACCAGCTCCCCTTTGGCCAGGTTTACCGCAGCCCACAGCTGCTGATCGCTTTGCCAATCCTGCCCGACCAGACGATGCAGATAGGGCATCATCGATGCTGACAAGGCCTGACTGGCGCTTCTCGGCACCGCACCGGGCATATTGGTCACGCAGAAATGGGTTACCCCGTCCACTGTATAGGTTGGATCTTCGTAGTTGGTCGGTCGGGTGGTCTCAATGCACCCACCCTGATCCACCGATATATCCACCACCACACTACCAGGACTCATAGAGGAGATCTGCGACCGATCAATAATTTTAGGTGCCTTGGATGCGGGAATCAGTACCGCCCCGATCAACAGATCCGCATCTGCCACAGCCTCACTCACCGCATCCTTATAGGGGTAGAGAGCGGTTACATTCCGGCCGATCCGGCGCAACGCTCCCATCCGATCCCTCAATCGGTCAAACACAGTCACCCGTGCGCCCATGGCGGCAGCCAACTCAGCCGCATTGCCACCCGCCTGGCCACCGCCCAGAATCACCACGTGACCCGGCTCTGCAGCCGGTAGACCACCAAGCAGCAAGCCCTTACCACCCTGCTGATGATGCAGCAGAGTGGTACCATTCTGTACCGCAAGACGTCCGGCAATATCGCTCATGGGGGCCAGAATCGGCAATTTACCCTGCTCCTCTACCGTCTCGAAAGCAATCCCTGTGACCCGGGATGCAAGCAACCGTTGTGTCAGTGACTCATCGGCAGCGAGATGCAGAAAGCAGAACAGCAACTGCCCCTCTCGCAGCATCTCCGGCTCATCCCCATAGGGCTCCTTCACCTTGACCACCAGATCAGCTTCCTGGTAGATCTCAGCCCCACTGCCGACAAGAGTCACTCCCAGCTCAGCATAGCTCTGATCCGGGTAGCCGCTTGCCACGCCGGCACCACTTTGCAGAAGCACCTGATGACCTCTCTTGACCAGCTCCGCAGAGGCTTCCGGCACCAGGCCGACACGCCCCTCCAGGGGTTTGATTTCTGTTGGAATTCCAATTTTCATACCATGTTTCTCGTGGTGAATCTTTACCCAGGAGTTATGATTCCGTAGTATTCCCCGCATTCTCTAATTCAGACTTGGATGCGGGTCTCCGATTTTCGGACTCTCTATTCCTCTGGTCCCATAGTTTTTCAAATCTGCCGCCAATTCCGGGCAGATTCCGAGTGGAGTAAGTATACATGAGTGAAACCAAGCATTGCCGCCTATTGATCCTCGGCTCCGGTCCCGCCGGCTATACCGCAGCTGTCTATGCAGCGCGAGCCAATCTGCAGCCTGTCCTGGTTACCGGTATGGAACAGGGCGGCCAGCTGATGACCACCACGGAAGTGGATAACTGGCCTGGTGACAATGACGGCGTTCAAGGTCCGGATCTCATGGAGCGGATGCGTAAACACGCGGAGAGATTCAACACAGAAATCATCTTCGACCACATCAACAAAGCGGATTTAAGCCAACGCCCATTCACTCTGACCGGTGATCAGGCCGTCTACACCTGCGATGCCCTGATTATCTGCACCGGCGCCTCGGCGAAATATCTGGGACTTGAATCGGAGCAGTCATTTCGCGGGAAAGGTGTATCAGCCTGTGCAACTTGTGATGGCTTTTTCTATAAAAATCAGAAAGTAGCTGTAATTGGTGGCGGTAATACCGCAGTTGAGGAAGCTCTCTACCTGTCGAATATTGCCGCTGAGGTTGTGGTGGTACACCGGCGTGATCAATTTCGCTCCGAAAAAATCCTCTCTGATCAGCTGAAGAAGAAAGCTGAAGAGGGAAATGTCACCATCGAGTGGGACCATGTGCTGGATGAAGTGCTCGGAGACCAGACCGGTGTGACTGGTATGAGAATCAAGAATGTCAAAGATGATTCAACCAAGGAGATCGACCTGCAAGGTGTTTTCATCGCCATTGGGCACAGCCCGAATACCGCTCTGTTCGAAGGTCAGCTGGATATGCACAATGGCTACATCAAGGTTACGGGTGGCCTGGAAGGCAATGCCACAGAGACATCAATTGAGGGGGTTTACGCCGCTGGGGACGTTATGGATCATGTCTACCGTCAGGCCATAACCTCTGCCGGCACAGGCTGTCAGGCGGCGCTGGATGCCGAACGTTTCCTGGATGCCTTGGCTGCCAAATCCGAATAACCACTCTGGACTATCCCGGTATCTGAAACGGAAACCGGGATAGATTCAATAGGCTGATGAATCTGGATACCTCCCTGCCACGCTCATCCGGGCAAGCTAAACCCTACTCCCCTCACTCGCCTATCAATAGGCAAATTTCCCTGAACGCCACTCTGCTGTCGTCTATTCGCGTATGACCGGGTTAATCGTGTTGCTCATCGTCACCCTGGGCAGTGCAATCCTCTGCAACAGGATCGCTAAAAAAAGAGGAGGAAATGGTGCTGTTTGGGGCCTGATAGGCCTGCTGTTAGGGCCGATAGCAATACCATTTGTCTTTTTAGTCAGACCCAAACCACGAAATACCGAGAATTAGCCTGCTATCAGCGTACCCTATCAGCCTCGTTCACGAGCGATACTGCCAAGTACATAGGAGCAGAGCAGTAACTGCTGAAAGCGATTGAGTCCGCGAAACTCAAGCCCGTGGAGATAACGCATAGACCCATCGGGAGCTGGTGTCTCCCGAATATTCCTGATGGTTGCCAACACCTTGAGGACATCATTGCCACCACAGACCGACAGGGTCTGGGTAATTTGAATGATCGAACCGACATCACCAAGCTTGTCACTATCGATTACCCGGGCGCCAGTACTGCTCAGGTCGGTGATGATCACATGTCTCTGCAGATCCGTGCCGCTTGCGCCTTGCGGTTTGATAACCACGGCCTGCAATTCAGTGGGCACACGAGGTGCGTTTCTTACCACCGCACTCTCAACATCGTCAGGATAGGCCAGATGGATGTGTGGATAGGGCTTCGAAGAGACGTGAAGCACTCTGGCGACAAATCCGAATATGTTACTGCCCTGTAACATCCGTACAGTAAAACTCTGACCGTCGCGAACAATAATGGGATTACCGGATTTACGCGGAGTGGTGATCACCAGACTTTGGCCTGGCAGAAAGCCGACCAGGGTAGCGGAATAGCGATCCTGGTTTTCAGAGGGCGGCGCAAACTGCAATTGCAATACATCACCAATCTGCAGGTGTTTGACGGCGTCAGACAAAACAATACTCCGCAATCTGATTCAAAATTAATTCCCCATCCAGCCATAGAGACAAACTGACAACAGTTGTATACAGGCACTTGTAGCTTAGCTGAAACCGATACCTAAGATCAGTTACACATCCATCTCCCGGGCCATTGTAATCGCAGCATCCCAATCTCGCATCTGGACCTGGGGATAGAGTTCAGCGATTACCCGATAACCACAAACTCAACCAGTGAATAATGCGAATTTTTTATTGTTTGTACAAGTGCCTGTTATGATTATATTAAAACCAGGCTATAAACAAACTATGATTTTTCTACTCGACGATAACCCGAACACCCCGTTCCCGGATGTGTCACTGGCTGAAAAAGAGCCGGATGGGTTGTTGGCAGTGGGTGGAGATCTCACCCCTCAACGTCTTATCCAGGCCTATCAGTTGGGTATCTTCCCCTGGTTTTCCGAGGGCGAACCCATTCTCTGGTGGTCACCTGACCCTCGAACGGTGCTCTATCCTGAAAAGATCAAAATCAGTCGCAGCCTACGTAAAACCCTGAGAAAAAATCTCTATCGCGTCACTTTTGATCATCAATTCGATGAAGTCATCCGAGCCTGTGCAGCTCCCAGGGACGACTCCCCTGGAACCTGGCTGGTACCTGAAATGATCGATGCATACACCGAACAGTACAAACTGGGACTCGCCCACTCTGTCGAAGTCTGGAAGGAGGATCTATTGGTGGGTGGGCTATACGGTATGGCAATCGGGCGTGTCTTTTTTGGCGAGTCCATGTTCAGCCGGGCTAATGACAGCTCCAAGGTTGCCTTGGTCTATTTAAGCAACCAGCTGAAAGCATGGGGCTTTAGAATGATCGACTGTCAAGTCTACACCAGACACCTGGCCAGCCTTGGAGCTGAGGAGATTCCAAGACAGCAGTTCTGCCAGGATCTTTACAGTTGGACCCGCCTTGATACCCAGGTGGGCAGCTGGGCCAGCATCGAGCCAACCCAACCATGTTAGATAACCCGGGCTTTGCTCAGGAGAACGCCTATGCACTCTATATGAGCCAACTGCATGAGTGTTCCTACTTGCCTGGTAGAGATGCCAGGAACCTGTTTCTCGATCCTATGGCAAAGGTCAACGATGAACTCTACCAGCAGTTGATCGACAGAGGTTTCAGACGCAGTGGCTGTTATCTCTATCAGCCCGCCTGCCCCACCTGTACCAGTTGCGTCTCACTGCGAATACCGGTGGAGGCTTATCAACCATCACGCAGTCAGCGTAGAAACTGGAACAAGAACCGTGATCGTTATCAGGTCAAACTCTTAAACTCCGACTACTCTGAGGAGCACTACCAGCTCTACAAGAGATACCTCCTGCAGCGACATCCTGATGGCGCCATGGCATGTAACAGTCCCGGGCAATATACCCAGTTTCTTACCTGTGATTGGGCTGACACGCAGTTTATAGAGTTCCGTAACGCCGGTCGTTTGGCTGCCGTAGCGGTCAGTGATCTGCTGCCAAACGGTACTTCATCGGTCTATACCTTTTATGATCCACATTTGACCCGGGAGGGTTTGGGTGTATTTGCATTGATCTGGCAGATCTACCATACGAAAGAGCTCGGCTTGGAGTGGATCTACCCCGGGTTCTGGATCGAAGCCTGTAGTAAAATGAACTACAAGTCCCGCTTCCGCCCGTTCGAATACTGGACAGGACAACAGTGGGTCAGTCATACAGAACTAGTGGTTGGGGAATGACTTGCACTACCCCATCCAGAGATTGCTGATGAATCACCAGCTACCGGTCAAATAGCGGCAGCTCACCCTGCTGCAACAAGTCAGTCAAAATAACAACAGTATCAACCCTATGAGGAACGATTCACCTCTATGCCTGGTAAAGCTGACTTTTAATCTTTCCTCTTCTCGGCTGTTATAGGTTCGATTCACTGATTGCACTCTATCCACTCCTGGATCCGTATTGAATTCTATTTTTAGCCGGAGTCAGAGATCGTGAACAAGCTTTTTACGTCTTGGTTTGTATGTGACCTGTGGTTGATTCTTGTTTCGATCTGTAACAGAGGATTTGATGCAGGTCGTATTCATTCTGTTAGCCAGCTCTTCTCGCAAAATCAATACATCGGATGGCGCATCGATCCCAAATCTTACATTGCCATTATTTATACTCAGAATCCTCAATGTTACTGCCTCTCCTACTTGCAGCGACTGATTTAAATGGCGTGTCAGTACCAGCATTAGCTACCTCCCTGGAGCATATAATTAATAAGTTTCCTGTACTGCACCGATACAGCCCAATCTTTACTTTCAAACAATGACTGATGAAATGTACAGTAGAACTTTTAACCCAATCATACATTATTGGATAAGCAGGCGCACAGAAACTCAATCCAATTTTAGTTGATTTTTTTGATTTCAACGGCTCTAAAGAAGCCCGATTCTATTGCAAATTTTGCGTATTTTGAAATAGTGATTGTTTAATTAGATTTCATCTGACCAGTCGCCTTGAATATGTTTTTGATCCCAACACCAACCGGTTTTTTGCAACCTCTCTGCTCGATACGATTGATTGATAACCACCTGTAAATGTTTCAACCTGCCACTCGACAACAACGGTATTGATTGCCCTATATCATATTGAACAACCTGGCTATTGATTAGGCATATCCAGTCAGCATGGAGCTCGATATAAATAGTGTTTAATTTCTAAAAGGCATCACGATTGCACCGCTAACAAGCCGGTACATTCTGAACATCTATCAGATCAAGGGAACAGAGCGATAGCCACAACCGGAGTCGTTATTTGTGTCGGATCAGATGACGATCACCAGAGTGATCGCTCGTTCACCTAACTGATAGCGAACACCTCTACCGGTTTGCCTTTTTTGTGTTGTTTCGGCCAGAGCGCATAACGACCTGCAACATAACGATCGCCAGATAACTGATTGATCATGGCCACCCCCATATCGGTCAGCGTAATAACAGGCAAGCGTCTTCGACTGCCCTGCATCACAATCTTCTCACTCTGGGTCAACCGTTCTGCGATCCATTGGGGTGTTTTTCCATTCACCAGGCTGAATTGGCAGTAGTCCCATAACAGCCACTCCTGCAGACCGGGCGTCTCCTCCAGATAGGGAATTATGAAACTGCATAGATGTTCAAACAACGCGTCTGGCTGCAGGTTGTCCCTGGCAATCTTCTGTCCTGAGTAGTCGAGCAACTGATCAAAACAGCGGCTGACACGACCATCAAAGCATTGACTCACCAGACCCGCCAGGGTGGTTTTTAACAAACCGCTGTTGTAGAGGCGCTCCAACAATTCTGCATAGCGTTTGAACTGCGCTATCTGCATGAACTCCAGGCATGGATTTGACAATACCTCATAGGGTGGTGCGGCATCCCAGCGATAACCAAGCTGATGAGCCTGTTGCTGCAAAGGGGTTCCCGGCAGCAATTTCAGGATTCCCAGCTGGAGATGATCCGGGTAGAGCCTGAAGGTCTGATCGAGGGAACTGGCACAGAGCTCAACGCTCTCTCCCGGAAGCCCCACGATCAGATCAAGATGGACTGGATGTCTTCGCATCTCAACCAGCTTGCGAATATTCTCCAGTGACTTCGCCACATCCATCCGCCGATCGATGTTAACCAGCACCTGGTCGTTCAGGGTCTGTAATCCAATCTCAAACTGGAACTTTCCTGGAAGCGATTCACTGAACACGTTCATCGCCTGTTCAGAGATCCGATCCGGGTTGAGTTCCAGATGGAAACGTAGCCCTTCGGGGGTATCAGCAAAGCGCCGCAGCAGCGTCGAGGTACGTTTTTCCCCAAGATGGAAGCTGCGATCCAACAGCTTGACGGTTTTATTGGAAAGCTGTTCAAGCACGTGCAGATCGGCTTCGACCCTTTCCATTGGAAACGCTCTCAAACGCTCTGTTGCGCTGCTACAGAAGCTGCACCGAAAGGGGCAACCCCTGGAAGTTTCCCAGTAAACCAAAGACTTAGCGCTATCGAAACGCCCTTCTGACACGATCGGCGGAATATCTGAAACCGCCATTAACTGAACTGGATTCTGCTGAATCTGATCATCTTCCCGGTAGACCAGACCTGAAACGGATTTAAAATCCCCTTTCTCTTGCAAAATTCCATTCATCAGCTCAGTAAATGCAGCTTCCCCCTCCCCTTCAATCACATAATCGATTTCAGCTACCTGCTGTAATAACTCTACCCCTCTGGCACCAGCCTCTGGCCCACCGAATACCACCCGCAACTCGGGCAATAACTGTTTTAGCAGCCGGGTCAGACGTATGCTGGCCGAGATGTTCCACAAATAGGTGGAGAAGCCGAGGATTTTCGGTGCATATTCAACCAGCCTCTCAATCAGGACCTGGTGGTTGGTATTGACCAGGGCATCGAACAGCTGCATCTGATGCTCACACCCTCGAGCGTCCGCATAGGCTGCAATGGATTGGAGAGCGAGAGAGCTGTGGCTGTATCCGGCATGCAAGGCTACAAGCG
>JAHRHW010000131.1 GCA_019100305.1 Candidatus Thiodiazotropha taylori
GTCCTGCAGGTGGTCGTCGAGCTGGCTTGAGGAGAAGAGTCTCAACTCCACGGCGTCAGCCTTGAAATCATCATGCAACTCGTCTTCCAGTGCATTCAGCACCTCTTCAAAGGTGGCGGCGTCGATCAGTTCCAGGGTCAATCGATGCATCCGCGCCTGCAGTTGATCATTGCTTCTGGCAACCTCAACCAGATTGGCCAGTTGCTGCTGGGTATCTTTCAGCTGCTTGCGCAGCGCCTCCACCTGACGCTCGATCAGCGAGACGGCATCGCCGCTTGCATGAGGAATCTCCAGTTCAGCCAGTAGTTCAGGGTGGCGCAGCAGATAACCAGGGTTTTCACGTAGATAGTCAGCAATCTGCTGATCGGTGCCATCAACCTTGATGGGATCGTTAGGGGCTTTATGGCTCATATTTCGATGGCTCCTTCATACACGGTTTCCGCTGGACCTCTCATGAGTATGGTGCTGCCTTGTTCGCTCCACTTTATCACAAGATCGCCTCCGCGTAGGTGCACAACCACCTCCTCCTCCAGCAGTCCGATCAGACGACCTGCGGCAACCGCCGCGCAGGCGCCACTGCCACAGGCCAGGGTTTCACCGCTGCCTCTTTCGAAAACCCGCAGTTTTACTTCGCTGGGACTGACCACCTGAAGAAAACCCACATTGGTCCGTTGAGGAAATCGTTCGTGCCTTTCGATCAACGGGCCGAGCCGTTCCACTGGGGCAAGATCGGTATCAACAACCATCAACACAGCGTGGGGATTACCCATCGACACGGCACAGATGGTGTATTGTTCGCCATTGATCTGCAATGGATATTGCTCTGCCTGCTGGTCAGTGACAAACGGAATGGTCGCCGGATCGAAACTGGGTTCGCCCATGTCAACTTCGATCTGGTTATCATCCAGATAACGCAGAATGATGACAGCTGTGCTGGTGCCGACCCGCACAGATTCTAAATCGCTTAACCCTTTGTGCCTGATGAACTGGGCAAAACATCTGGCGCCATTGCCACAGGCGCCGGCCTCGCTGCCGTCAGCATTGAAGATGCGAAAATGAAAATCGGTCTCGGGCAGCTTTGCCGGTTCCACCAACAGAATCTGATCGCACCCTATGCCAAAGCGTCTGTCGGCAAAATGGCGGCAGATATCCTCGTTTAGCGTGAACTGCTGGTTTACCGCATCGATGACCACAAAATCGTTGCCGAGACCATGCATTTTTGTGAAGTTGAGTATCATGATGCCCCGTTCTCGGCAGAAGGTTGAGATGATTTGTTGACCGGGTGGTGCAGTGGGCCTTTCTGACCGCAAGCAGAGAGCGTCAGGATGATAAGCAGTGCCATTAGAATTGGCTGGGTTGATGCTGGTTTCATATGTTGATGAGTTGAATCGTCATTCAATTACAGTCGCACAACACGGCTGGTCCGAAGAATCCAGGCAAATTGCACTATATCAAACAACAGGCCAAAGGTGAGCGGTTATTTGCGCACCGGGGAGCTGGTTGTTGATCAACCATGTCTCATTGTTTTCTGAGACGGTAAGCGAAAAATAAAACCAAACCCAGGGACATAAGGCTTAAAAGAGACAACAGATAGAGCGATCTTGGTTCATATCGATAGCTGACCTTTGCCCCGGGATTGACCTGTATCGCCGGGAGCATTTCCATGAATGCTTCAACCTCCACGGGCTGACCGTCAATGAATGCCTGCCAGTTAGGGTAGTAGCGGATAGGTAACACCATCCAGGCGGGTTCACTGCCGGTGTATTCAAGCTGGTGGGAAGTGGCTGTGCTGGACAACAGTTTTACTTGAGTGAAATCCGGTTGCAGATCCTCATCCAGCCTGGCCAGAGTATAACCACTGCCACGGATGTTGGTGTTTTCAAGCAGTACGAGATCTGCTTCGATTTGAAGAGAAACAATCGACTCCGGCAGTTGAACTGTCCTGAAAAACTTTGCTGCCATCATGGCAGACTGATGATTGCCATTATGCTCTATGAATACGTCATCAGCCTGTATCGGGTAGAGCCAGACGCTCAGTTTACCTTTTTGAACTGTTGGTTCGGAATGCAGTTCAAGGCGATTGTTCTGTGTGTCCAGTTCAATCATTCGTGGAAAGAAGAACTCTACCCAGCTGTTGTCCTTAATTTTTGTTGATACAACTTTTGATTCTCCCAGCAGCTGATCGTCATGATAGAGACGCAGCCTCAAGTCTGTGTGACCTTCTGCGCGACCATGCGTGGCCAACTTGAGTGAAATCACGTCGAATTGCAGAACCTTGGGTAGTGCGAAGTGTTGTATCAGAGGTTTTTCAGGTGTGATTAAGCCGGAAGCTTTGGGTCTTGGTCCTGAAGTGGCTAGCACTGTGCGCTGCATGCCGTCTGTGGAAATCGGTTTATGGCAGGCAATGTATTTGATTGCGAGCAGATTGAGTATGTTGGAGTCGATAAAGATATCTTCGCAATAGACGGCAGCGGCAGTTCTGCTGCGGTGGGCATTGGGAGCCAGTTTGCTTTCCATCAGTGCGCGCTCGGGTTGTGTCTTGAAGCCATGGGCGAACCACTCCGGAATGCCATAGTTGTTGAATATTCCGGAAACCATGTAGGAGCGATCGGCAATTGTGCTTTGCATCGGCCGAAGATTATCCTGAAGATATTCGATGGTAGGTGTGGTGGCAAAAAATGACTCTGATGGTACCGGTCCATTGAATTGGCGAAAAAACCATCGCATATCGAAGAGCTGAATCAGGATTAACAGCACCACCAGACCGCCAATCAGTTTTGATTTTTGTCGGCCAATTTCGGAACGCATCAACAGGGAGATCAATTCGGCTGAAATCACAGCAAATGCAAGCGCGGACAGGACCGTCATTCTTCCATAGTTGTTGCTACTGAATGTCGGTATGATCGTGATCAGGCTCTTGGGGAGTATGGAAAAAGCAATCGAGGTTGAGAGAGCCAGCAGGATGATGGCAAAGCTCAGGTTTTTGGTAGATTTACGCCAGATAAGAAGCAGTATGGAGAGCGCCATAAAAAGCAATGGGAGAACACCGAGATAGGTTGATCTTTCCACATCCGCATAGTCTCTGAAGAGAGGTTTTATATAGTTGAGAATGTGGTGGGATCTAAGCGGTGTACCACCATTACGGGTCTCCATGCTCTGAGTGAACTGCAGCATTTCATAGAGTGAATGAATGGCAAATGAGCTAATCAGAAAAGCCATGATTATCGCCAGGCCGAGATGTGCCGCCTGGCGGCCAACAGAGGCAATGCTCTGTTGCCAAGGGGTATACACGGCAAATAGTATTGCCATAGCCATAAATCCATACACGGCAATACTCGGAAATCCGCCAAATATCATCAGTGCTGCGACAATCGAGAGCCAGGGCAGATAGCGGGGTTTGTGGCTGGTTAGATAGCTGTAACTTAACCAAAGCAGCCAGGGTATCCATATGCTTGTCGTTACATGAGCCCAGTAGAACCAGGCGGCATGAAAGCCGGAGTAGGCAAAAATCATGGCGCCAAAGGTTGCGGCCAATCGATGGTTTGTCATCGACAGCAGCAACAGATACATACCGATTGCCGCAATCATCAGATTGATGAGCATGGCAAAGTAGTAACCTGTTGCGTTGTCTTCAATTGTGGCAAATACAGCGAATGCTGGGGTTATAATCGCAGCAGGAAGCCATTGCATACCGGGAATGCCATTGATCGGAGTTGGATTCCAGATAGGAAGTTTACCGTTTCGCAGCTCCTGTTTGGCATGCAGCCATCTGGGCATTCTGGCATCGAGGATATCGGTTCGCGCCGGGTGTCTTGTCGGTACCTGAATATTGAGATTCTGCCAACCCGGTTGATTGGTCAATATGTCCGTTGGAGCGACAGTCTCTCCGGCAAATGGGTTGGCGCCCAGAATCACGATTGAGCTGATGATCAAAAAGAGATAAGGAGCCATTTTATGCGAGATGCTGCTCATGTGGTCAAGCCTTCCTTAGTTTTATGGCTGTCAGCTGATTGGATACCAACACCAGTAGTATTTCAGAGATGATATAGAAAAGACGATTGATCGTTGCCAGAACGATGGCCGTATTGGCATCGAGATAGGGAAGAAGTCCCATCACCAGAAGCGCTTCTCTGACACCGATGCCTGCCGGTGCAAAGGGTACTGCGAAACCGAGTGCATAACTCAAGGCATAGAGGCCGACGATATAGATAAAAGAGATATCCTGTGAGGCATAGGGTAACAGGGTAATCCAGAAGGAGAAGCCGAGACATATCCAGAGGCTGCAGACCACCAAAGCGGCGATGGGGCTGAACATAAACTGTCTTGCATAGTGCTGTAGTGTTTTGCGAAGCGAGACAGCCAGCAAGATGATCAGAGCGGCAAACAGCCCGAGGCTGAACGGGTGGATCAGATAGCCTGGCAGTTGTCCGATGATCTCTACGATCAGGCTGTGCTGGGTAAGCAGGATCAGGCATAGGCCGATCAGCAGCGCACTGAATACGACCCAGAAAGTCTCAAGCAGCAAGGTGTCTCTGATTTTAGCGTTGCTGATCTGCGCCTCTTTGTAGAGTGTGATTCTGCCAACATACTGCCAAATGGAACCGGGAATATATTTTCCCAGCTGGGTGATGTTATAGATGGTGAAACAGCGCAGATAGCCGAGGTCGATCTGATATCGGGTGAGTGCCAGGTGCATTACCAGAACCAGCAGCACTTTGGCAACAACAATGGCCAGGAACGCAACGGTGATAACCAGCAGCGGTAGTTTACTGACGATCTCCAAAGTGGCGTTGAGATTCTTATGCAGGAACAGGCTGACAAAGGTGAGTACCAGAAGCCACCAGATCAACTTCAATAGGGATTTGAGTTTCTGTGGCACAGCGTTAGTCCAGATTGGTAAACAGATACTCGAACTGTTGCGCAGAAGATTCAACGATCCCCGGCAGGTACTGGTGAAGCTTCTCTCTGACCTCCGCGTCATCGTCAGTAATGGTTACGATCGATTGCAGAATCCTCGCCATCTCCGCCTGTTTGAAGTCGTACACCAGTTCGCCCAGGTCGAATGAATCCATCACTTCCTTATATTTGTGGCTCCAGCCGATCACGATGACCGGTTGTTTTGCCGAGAGTGCTGCGATCATGGCATGAAACCTTGAAACCAGTACCAGCCTGCAGGCGGACATCAATCGTTTGATGCCATTGGTGTTGATGTCGAAATCCACAGCATAGAGAGGGCCTGCTCCGTTACGGCTGTGGGGCAGCTGTTGCGCGATGCGTTGAATCACCGGCAGATCGTTGTTTCTCAGTTTCTCACCCTGCGATTGGCGGGTGGCATTCGGAAACAGCAGGATTGCGTAACCTCTCTCCAGAAGCTGTTGACAGAGCTCAGTCAGGCTCTCGGTATAGTTGGCTTCATCTGATGTCTGCTTTGCGGCGAGCACACTGCTGGGGCAGACCCCGATCAGCGGCCGCTGCTCGGCTTCAAGCTGTTTGGCCAGTGCAACCACGTCACTCTCGCTCTCCTCGGATAGCTTGTAGTTGCTCTGATGGCGGAAGGCCACGTCGGCAACCGGAGAGGCAAACAGATTGTTCAGCTTCAGCCTCTGCAGATGTTGGTGTGTCCCCTGACCTCTGGCGAAGATCTGCTTGCACTGTTTCAAAGTGGCCAAAGCCAGCATCCGGTTGAGTGGGTTTTCGAACGGACCGAGTGCCTGGGAAAACTTTACTACCGGAGTGTTCAACAGGAAGGCGGGCACCAGGGTCAGTACATTGTAGGGGAGAAATTTCTCCCGCCCGTCTATGAAGGCGACCCCGGCCAGATCGATCAGGACATCGGACTGGTTAAGAGCCTGCAGGGGGGCTGGAAAAAACCCTAACAGCTTGTTTAACAAGGGTAGCTTGAACAGGGCAAACAGAATCGAAAACGGAAACAGCAGGGCAACAATGGCGAGGGGGGTTGCACTGTAGACCGTCACCCTGTCATCTCTGTTGAGCACTTTGTCCTGTTGCGGATAGTAGGAGAAGACATGGAATCGGCAATCGGGATAACGCTGGCGTATCTCCCCGATGGTGGTGGTCAGCATGGCCTCGGCGCCGCGGTTACCGCTGATGGTTGCGGCGATGATTGAAACAGACGTCATGGCAGGGATTCGAGTCCTTTGCGAAAGTAGAGCAGGAGTTTGAGAATTGGTCTGGGCAGTTTGAAAATCAGACCTTGCCAACGCTTGTTCTCACTCCATCGCATGTTGAACAGTGCCATCAAGGCACTGATCCACTGATGCCAGGAGACACGGCTATTGGTTTTGTCCGGCACCTTGTAGCCGAGCAGGTGAGCCACCCGGCTGCGGGCACTGACATTGTAGTGGTAGGGGGCCGCCCTGGCCTGACCGTCGAGGATGTCGGTGATGTCGAGATCGGTAGAGACGATCCGTTTGCTCTGGAGTGCAGCCGACCAGGCTTGCTGTCCCGATTCGGTGCGAATGATCACACCGGTCTTCTTGATCGGGTCGTCTTTGAAGCGGTAGGCCCAGACATCACCCAGGGAGATATCGGCCTGGTAACCGAAATGGTCGTGACAGACCAGGCACTTCTTTTCCGAATAGAAGAACAGATTCTGGTAGAGGCTGAAGTAGGAGAAGGGTTTCTCAATGTGGGTGCCGTTATCGAAGCTGGCCTCCAGCTGACCGCGCCAGTGACCCCGCCGGAAGCGATAGCTCTGCAGTTTGCCGCCGGCTAGATTCTCCAGTTTTACGGTGATGCCATCGACCAGTTCGGTTCTTGAATTATGACCGCAGACCAGGGCGATGGTGAGCCTGACCTTTGCGGCCAAAACCTCGTCCTTCTGCAGCCAGCGGCGGAGATTGGTGATATCACAGGGCAGTCCGACCACGGCGACGCTTCCGTCGAACTCACGGATCAGGGGCAGCGCCTCTTTCATGAAGGCGGTCTCCACATACTTGCTGCCCTGTGCCTCGAGAATCTCCTGTTCAGTGGTGGCGATGCTGAAATGGGCTCTCACCTTGCCGCTCTCGATGCGGGTGTTGCAGACCAAAGCACCGGCGATCTCTCCTGCCTTGATCAGTTCGATCAGCAGGGCGGAACCGACCCCGCCGGATGCTGCGTTGAGTCGCACCTGTGGATCTTCGGCATAGGCGTGATAGAGGTTTTCATAATCGCCGACGAGCTGCTCAATCGTCTCTTCAGACCATTCCTTTTTCAGCAATCTGTCAGTCAGTTGATTGAGCATGTCGGTTGAGTAAAGGGGGCATTGGCCTGTTTGGATCGAAGCGCGCAATCATAGCATAGAAATCGATTTACACTCCCTGGTGGATTCGAAAACTTAACGAAATCAGTTAGCTATGTTGGATGTGCTGTGTGGTATTCAGGCTTTATCTAGCATTTTACAGGCCAGCTGTCGATGTGAATAATTCTCTGGTAGGAACTAAAAAACTATTCTAATTCTATAGTCAGGAGGACGGTAAAGAGTCGATGGCTGCCCTTATCAGGCAACATCGGCTGGAAATAGAAAAATGTTGAAGCAGTAGAACCATAAATGGATTTTTAAACCGGTTTACCTCTGTCTACCTGATACGGAGAACTGCAATGACTCGGGAACAGAAAATTGGCTGCACCATTGGTGCAATTGCAGGAATCACACCGTTACTGGTGAGCTTGGTCAGTGTGGATGCCTCACTGATCGTCAAAGTGCTTGTTCCGGCGATCATCATTGGCTATTTGATCAAGGCGGCCGGGTTGATGGCGTTGGGGGCGTTCGTGGTGTTTGTCAATTCAGAGAGTGATTACAAAAAGGCGTTTCAGCTTGGCCTGATGGCCCCGGCGCTGGTGGTCGGTGCCTTGAATGCGAATAATTTCAACGAGGCGAATCTGGAGATCAATGAGCTGCAGACAGAGCTGGGTGAGCGGCAGTCGCTTGGTGCAGTGCCGTCTCCCAACACCTCGTCCATCGTTGAGGGGGTATTGTCACTCTTTATCGGCAGTGCCCATGCCGATGAGCCCATGCTGATCGGTAAGCATGACAGCCCTTCAACCGGCAATCTGATCTGGTACGGCATCTCCGGAAAGATCTCAAACACCTGGTTTGTGATTGTCGGTTCCCATGATCGGCAGCGGGATGCGGTAAGACAGGCCGAGGGTCTGAAGAAGCGGGGTTACAACGCACGGGTGGTGCCGGATGTGAAGAACAAGGAGAACTACGTCGTCTCAATTGGCTCCTATCTGGATATCAAAGAGGCCAAGGCGCTGCATAAAACTGCCATCCGTGAGAACCTGGCGAGACACCCCTACCTGTGGAAGTGGAAGTAAGTCCGCACTGGGTGGGTGTCTGGATTAACCGCAAATAGACACCAATCACCGCGAATCAACGCAAAAAAGCTCTAAAACTGTTTGCGCTATTTTGCGGTGATTCGCGTTCATTTGCGGTTTACTCACTTAGGCCCGATTAACCGCAAGCCGCGACGCAGCAATCATCCCCAATAGTGCCGCCATCAACAGCAGGCCCCAGTGGGGCATCACCGGAATGCTGACCGGTTCATAGGTAACATTCAGATCTGCTGTGCCGGGTGCGGGATTACTGCCGAGATCGGTGGTTAGCCCGCCAGTCGGGATGGTATTGGTATAGAGGTTGACCACGCTCGAGGTGACATCCACAGAGATGGTGCAACCGCCGGGTTGAATGCTAGCGCCGTTCTGATAGACCAAGTTGTTGCCACCGGCAACCGCGACCACATTGCCCAGGGTACAGCCCGCACTGACCTGTATGTTGGGTGCCGGTGCGACCAGCAGATCCGCCGGAAAGCTGTCGGTCAGGTCGCCGGTCAACACCGCTGCCACCGCATTGCTGTTGGTGAGCGTGATGGTCAGGGTGGCGATATCATCCGGCCTGATGCTGGCCGGTGTGATGCTCTTGCTCAGACCCGGCAATATGGGTGTCACTGTCAGATCGCTGGAGGTGGCGACGATGTTGTTACCGATATCGGTCTGCAGGCCGTTGATCGGAATGGTGTTGGTGTGGGTGGCGAGTGCCACGGAGGTGACATCCACACTGATCGAACAGCCGCCGTTGGCGGGAATGGTTGCACCGCTGAGGTAGGTCAACGTATTACCACCCGGTGCGGCCACCACACTGCCCAGGTCACAGCCGGCGGATGCCTGGATATTGGGGGTGGCGGCAATCTCCACCCCGGCCGGCAGGGTGTCTACCAGATCGGCGGTCAGGGTGGCCAGCGTTGCATTGCCATTGCCGAAGGCGATCGACAGGGTCGACAGACCGCCGGAAGAGATGGTGGCCGGTGAGAACTGCTTGCTGACACTCGGTGGTTGGGGTGGATTGACGAACAGATCGGCGCTGCTCGGAGCCCCGTTGTTGCCCAGATCGGTCTGCAGGTCGCCGGCGGCAAAGCTGTTGGTCCAGGGACCGCCGGAGACGCTTGAGGAGATATCCACCGCAATCGAACAGCCACCGGAAGGAATTGTCGAGCCATTGGTATAGGTCACGCTGCTGGCGGTGGTTTGAACCGTTCCCGGGCAGTCGGTGAGCAGATTGACCGGGGTGGCCAGTTCGATGTTCGCCGGCAGATTGTCGACCAGGTCGGCCCCCAGGGTTGCCACCATGGCGTTGTCGTTGCCAAGGCTGATGGTCAATCGGGAGGCTTCGCCCGGATTGATGGTGATCGGGGTGATCGATTTGCTCAAGGTGGGCGGCATCGGCGCGGTGACGATCAGACTGGCGGTTGCCGGTTGGGGATTGCTGCCGCCAGTGGTGGTGGAGAGGTCTCCCGCTGCGATGGTGTTGTTGTAGCTGCCTGCGCTGGCCGAGGTGACATCCACCACGATGGTACAGCTGACCGGAGGGATCAGCGCGCCATTGGCGTAGATGACCTGGCTGCTGCCGGGTGTGGCGGTGACACTGCCCAGTACACAACTGCCTGCCAGATTGTTGGGAGTGGCGATTACCATGCCAGCCGGCAGGTTATCGGTAAAATCCGCATTCAGGGTCAGATCGGTGGCGTTCGGGTTCTCCAGGGTCAGAGTCAGCGTGGAGGTGCCGTTGACGTCGATGGTGGTCGGTGCAAAGGCTTTGGTGATTCCCGGTGCGGCATCGAACAGGGCGCCGACCCCGAGGGTGGCGACCGCAGG